>CAJIZW010000046.1 GCA_905181985.1 uncultured Paracoccaceae bacterium
TCAGCATTTAAATGCCACGCATTAAGATTTAACTCTCGTGATTTATTTTTCCAATTCTTTGGGAGGCGTTCAGAAATCAAGGCATGCCTGTAACTCGGAATAACTTTAATAGATTCGATAAGTAATTTTTCAGAAAAACTAGATATTATTATTTTTTTTGGATCTCGATCACGTAACTCTTTTGATAAAATAGTCACCACTTTATTTGGATTGGCGGCATCGCACTTAAGTTCGTAATTAATATTGACTTCATGAGTGTCTTGCCAATTCAAAAGCTCTTGAAAAGACAAGACCTTTTCATTAGAAAACGCTTCATCCTTCCAGCTACCAGCATCAAGGCTTTGAATTTCGTTTAGTGTAAGAAGTGACAATGCGCCTGAGTCAGAGGTTGTCCTACCTAGATTAGCATCATGAAAAATAACTAATTTTTCATCAGAGGATAAATTCAAATCTGTTTCTATCCAGGTAGCCCCTAAAGCTAGAGCGGCATTAAATGCGCACATAGTATTCTCAGGAAAATTCCCACTAGCACCGCGGTGAGCACAAAAAGTACTTTTTTTAATATCCATAGTCACTCTCCAAAAATATAAAAAATTAGTGTACTGAGGTCTATTTTATATTCGCTAAAAATACTCCAAACCCTACCAAAAGGGCGCCATAGACACTGTTCCAACTCCAATCTCCACCTAATAAAACAACAATAATCATAACATAAAAAGGTGCAGCATTAACATGTATAGAAGTTACAGCCACACCAACTTTACTTACTGCTAAGATATATAACCACTGAGATAATATTATGCCAAAAAAAGCATGCACAATTAATGCCAGATAGAATTTTTTGTCAGTAAAAGCTACTGGAATTTCTTGATAGTCGAGGGTGATACTAAAGATTAGAATTGTACCTAAAAATATAAGAGCACCGACACAGCTTGTCGCTGTACGGCCTAATGCAGTCATACCAGGTAACATTTTTACACTTGCCCGAGTACCCCAAGCATAGCAAAAAGATGCGAATACTACTGACAGTCCTCCATACAAAATAGAACCTTCACTCGTACTCAGGCCTATTGCTACGACACCGCCAAGGATTGCAATTATTATACCACATACAAAAGTCCACTTAATTTTTCTTCCATCCAAAAGGACTTCTAATATTGCTGCGAAAGCTGGTGCAGCTGCAGATGCCACAGCGACTGTTACTGGATCAGTTAGCGACTGAGCTTTTATAAAAAAATAACCTGAAAAACCCAAACCAACCATACCAATAAAGATCCCTTTAGGCCATGGAGTTGAAATGATGGAGTCGACACCCTCTATGAGCCCCCACACGATTACTAAAACCACAACAGCCAAAAATATTCTAATTGTGATTACAGGCAAAGGATTCCAAATTTCTAACAGAATCTCGGCAGCAGGAAAACCCAATGACCAAAAGAACACGGCCATCATTGCTAAAGCGTTAGCTTGAACAACTTCTTTTAAAGAGCCCGCAACTTGATCTGTATTGGTTTTTTCAATCATCTACGAATCCCGCAAGCATCTAAAGAGATCGGATAGCTTGACAATAATAAAACATCTACAACTATTAAGACCAACAAAATGTTGCTACCAGCATAGGTTCGAAGAAACATTAAAAAACAACAGTTACAAGAGTACCCTTATATTATTTTAAGAAATTATTACTTAGATACGATTTCTGCAAGATTCTTAAAAAACTTAAGAGATAATTTCTTAACAATTTTTGTAACCAATTGATTACCTAATTTAGTGACTTTTTCCCCAAATTGAACTTTTGAGGTGTAACTTAATATAGTTCCCTGCTCGTATGGTTTTAAATTTACCTTCACCCAACCGCGAGACAAGCTAGCTAATCGTCCCCTTCCTTCTCCTATCAATAAGAAAGTCTCCGGAGCACCATGGTTATTCAACACAATCCGGCCTAAAAATTTTACTTTTATAAGACCTAACTTTACCGCAACTTTAATTTCGAGCTCATCAGTTGATAATCTAACCAACTCTTCACAACCAGGAATACATTTTCGAAGTACCTCTTCATCATTTAGGGCACAGTAAATTTCATTAACAGTAGCTGGTATTTCAATTTTATCTATTAATTCCACACTGAAATCCAATTCATCAGATTTTTTGTTATCTAACTATTTTTCCCCAAATTAGATATTAGAGCTTTACTGATCTGTACCAGCATATAGATTCTGTGTCGTCAGATAAAATGAAAGTAAATTTTACAAACAACAAGAGTAAGTACAGTCTTAACACCCAGCGAACGTCCGTTCCATATAAAAAAGTAACAAATCTTATTAAAAAGGTTATAGCGGCCTATGGATGCAATACTATTGTTTGTTAAGAAGCAACAAAAAAAATCTAATAATCCTTTAAGTGGTACCCGAGGTCGGACTCGAACCGACAAGCCTTTCGGCGGGGGATTTTGAATCCCCTGCGTCTACCAATTCCGCCACTCGGGCCTTGAGTATGCTTTCACTATATTCAAGATTGCCTACGATTTATCTAAGCATTATCCAAAGGTCAATCTGCCTATTGAATTTAAACACCCAAAGCCTTACTTTAGTAAATAACTTAGTAATAACAAAAATTTTGTTTAGGTCTGTATATTAATGCGTTATTTTCTTTCAGCTATTTTCATTTTGGGAGCTTCATCGGCTATGTCATTTGTTTTCTCTAATATAGATGGTGGTAATATCGATACAAAAAAATGGGAGGGGCAACCATTCTTAATTGTCAATACCGCATCTAAATGTGGTTTTACTAGACAGTATAAGGGGCTTCAAAAACTCTTTGATACCTACCGTAATGATGGCTTTATAGTCCTTGCTGTACCCTCAAATGATTTTAAACAAGAGTTAAAGTCTAATGAAGCAGTTAAGGAATTTTGTGAACTGGACCTTGGCTTAAATATTCCAATGACTGAAATCACATCAGTAAAAGGAAATGGAGCTCATCCATTTTTTAAGTGGGTGGAAAAAGAAAAAAGTTTTGTACCGAAGTGGAATTTTAATAAAATCTTAATTTCTGCAACAGGTGAAATCATAGAAACCTACGGGTCTTTTGTAAATCCCAATGGACGGCGGATGAAACGAGATATCGAAAGACAATTAGTTAAAAAATGATAAAAAAACTTTATGCTTGGACTCTATCTTTAGCAGCACACCCAAGGGCATTATGGGCATTAGCCATTTTATCTTTTTTAGAAAGCTCGGTATTCCCTATTCCTCCAGACATTTTAATGGTTGCAATGATTTTATCACAACCAAAACGTGCCTTTCTTATAGCCGGAATTACACTCATTGCATCAGTAATGGGGGGAATATTTGGTTATTTTATTGGTGCTTTCCTATTCGATGAGGTGGGGTATCCAATTCTAAACTTCCTTGGAAAAGGCGCGATGGCAATTGAATTTAATAGTCGCTTCAATGATCTTGGGTTTTGGCCGGTACTAATTGCTGGTTTGACGCCAATACCTTACAAAATTGTTACTATTACCTCTGGCTGGGCGTCAGTTCCTATAACCACGTTTATTATAGCATCCATAATATCTAGAGGAATTAGATTTTTCTTAGTTGCAATGCTGTTATGGCTCTACGGTGAAAAAATAAACAAGTTCATTCAAACATGGATGAATGTATTATTTATACTTTTTATTATTATATTGATTGGTGGCTTTGGAATGGTAAAACTACTGTGAGTACTAATAAACTTATAATTTTGGCACTTGTTGGTTCTTGTGCAATGTTAATGTCAGCTTTTGTCTTTCAACTATTGGGATATACCCCATGCAAAATTTGTATCTGGCAAAGGTGGCCTCACGTGATAGCCATATTAGCCGGGGTATTATGGCTTATCAAACCAGACTTTAGGTTTATTATTTTAGGCATATTTTCAACCTTTTTGACTAGCGGTTTAGGTCTATACCATAGTGGTATAGAGCAGAAATGGTGGTCTGGTCCGACTACCTGCACCTCAGAAAAAATTGGCAATCTTTCTTCAAACGAATTATTTGCAAAAATTATGAGTGCTCCAATAACTAGATGTGATGAAATAGCATGGACATTTGCAAATCTTTCTATGGCCAGTTGGAACGCTATTCTCTCTCTTTCACTCACTATAGTTTGGGTTATCGCGATCAAAAATAAATAAATAACCACTAGCTAACTTTTACAAACTTTCGATAGCTTTTGATTGCACCCAACCCCTAGTTTAGGTTATACTAAATTATACAAGATGTAGCTTAAATGGTTTATGAATTGGAACTTCTGTGAACGACACACCTGAAACGACTGACGAGCAAATACCTACACCAAGAATGGAACACGCCGGACCTCAGGTTTCCATAACAGATGAAATGAAAACATCATTTTTAGATTACGCTATGAGTGTAATAATCTCTCGAGCAATACCAGATTTGAGGGATGGTCTTAAACCCGTTCATAGACGTATTTTATATGCCATGCATGAGACGGGAAATACCCACGACAAATCTTACAGAAAATCAGCACGTTCAGTTGGTGACGTTATGGGAAAATATCACCCCCATGGAGACAGTGCAATTTATGATGCGTTAGTACGTATGGCACAAGACTTTTCAATGTCACTTCCTCTCCTGGACGGGCAAGGAAACTTTGGCTCAATGGATGGTGATAATGCCGCTGCAATGAGGTATACAGAAGTTCGAATGGATAAACCAGCCGGTGCATTATTAGCAGACATAGAGAAAGATACGGTAGATTTCCAAGATAACTATGATGGAAAAGACCGGGAGCCGACAGTCCTACCAGCTAGGTTTCCTAATATGCTTGTAAACGGCGCGGGGGGTATAGCTGTTGGGATGGCCACGAATATACCTCCTCATAACTTAGGAGAAGTAATTGACGCAACACTGGCTTTAATTGAGTCACCAGACCTCCAAGCAGAAGACTTAATTCAGTTCGTACCAGCCCCAGACTTTCCAACAGGAGGGATAATCTTGGGCAAGAGTGGCGCAAGAAAAGCCTATATTGAGGGCCGAGGTAGCGTAATAATTAGAGCAAAGACCCATATAGATGAAATTCGTAAAGATCGGTTTGCCATAATTATTGATGAAATTCCATATCAGGTTAATAAATCTACCATGATAGAGCGCATAGCAGAAGCCTCAAGAGATAAGAAAATTGAAGGCATAGCTCATGTTCAGGATGAATCTGATAGGGTTGGTGTCCGTGTAGTAGTAGAATTAAAAAGAGACGCGACTGCAGAGGTAGTGTTAAATCAATTATTTCGATTCACACCCATGCAAACATCCTTTGCATGCAATATGTTAGCTCTAAATAGAGGTCGCCCTGAGCAACTAACTTTGAGATCATTTCTAACAAACTTCATTAGTTTTCGCGAAGAAGTTGTCACAAGACGAACAGCCTTCGAGCTTGAGAAAGCTCGCGAGAGAGCTCATATTCTTTGTGGGTTGGCGGTAGCAGTATCCAACGTAGATGAAATTGTTGCTACTATAAGAAAATCAGCAGATGCCGCCGAAGCACGAGAAAAGTTAATGACAAAGTCATGGCAAGCAAGTGATATCTTGCCGTACATCCAATTAATAGATGACCCACATCACTCAATAAATGAAGATGGATCTTACAATTTATCTGAAGCTCAAGCCAGATCGATACTTGAGTTAAGGTTACAGCGTTTAACTCAAATTGGTGTTAAAGAGGTAACAACTGAGCTTGAGAGCTTAGCAGTAAAAATAAAGGAATTCCTAAGTATCCTAAAGTCCAAAGAGAGAATAATGACAATAATTTCCGATGAATTAAAGGAGGTTCAAGAACAATTTTCAGTCCCAAGGAGATCTGAAATCATAGATTGGTCGGGAGGCCTAGAAGATGAAGACTTTATTGAAAAAGAGGATATGGTCGTAACCGTAACATCCGGTGGGTACATTAAAAGAACGCCATTAGTAGATTTTAGAGCACAACGGCGTGGAGGTAAGGGGTTGTCTGGAATGTCAACGAAAGAGGATGATGTTGTTACCACCTTATTCGTCGCAAACACACACACTCAATTACTGTTTTTTACAACAGCTGGGATGGTTTATAAAATGAAAACCTGGAGATTGCCAGTGGGAGGAAGAACCGCGAAAGGTAAAGCAATAATAAACATTCTACCTATCCCTCAGGGGGTTTCCGTTGCGGCGATCATGCCTGTTGATAGGGAAGAAAAAGATTGGGGTGACCTTCAAATTATGTTTGCCACCTCAGAAGGTGGAGTTAGGCGAAACGCCCTATCAGATTTCACAAATGTAAAATCCAATGGAAAAATTGCGATGAAGCTTCCAGATGGCGTAGAGATGGTAAATGCCAGAATTTGTTCAGAAGCTGATGATGTAATGTTAGTGACTGACTCAGGACGAGCAATCCGCTTTAGAACTTCAGATGTAAGAGTTTTCAAGGGAAGAGATTCAACTGGGGTGCGAGGAATAAAACTTAGAGAAGAAAACAAAGTAGTCTCAATGTCAGTCATACGCCACTTTATAGCAACCGCCGAAGAAAGATCCGCATATCTAAAAATGCGTCGTGCGGTAGCTGGAATTTTAGATGACGCAGAATCATCAGATGAAGAAATTGTTACAGATATTTCTTTATCTCAAGAACGTTATGCAGAAATGTCTGCAGCCGAGGACCTAATTCTAACTTTAACTTCACAAGGCGCGGGCAAAACTAGTTCGTCTCATGATTATCCATTAAGAGGTAGAGGGGGTGTTGGAGTGGCGGCAATGGACAAAGCCATGCGTGGAGGACCTGTAATAGCATCCTTCCCCGTAGAGCAAGACGATGAGATAATGCTGATAACATCGACAGGCCAATCAATTCGTTGCCCAGTGGACGGAATTTCTTTTCGCTCTCGAAGCGCTGGTGGAGTTAAAGTCTTCAACACGTCAGATAACGAATCTGTGGTTTCGGTGGCTTGGATAGCAGATCAAGGAGATGAAGAAGTTGAAGAAGCTGAAGGCGGTTTAGAATAAACGTACTAATTCTTCAATATTGAACTAAGGTCAAAGATAACCCTGCCTAAAAATAGAGTCATAATGTCAAATGAAGTTAATATAATCGGTGGAGGTATGGCTGGCGCAGAAGCGGCATGGCAAGCTGCAATTATGGGAGTGAAAGTCACTATCCATGAAATGCGTCCAGACGTAAAAACATTTGCACATCAGACGGGCGAGCTCGCAGAAATGGTATGCTCTAATTCATTCCGTTCAGACGATGATGAACAAAATGCTGTAGGATTACTTCATTGGGAAATGCGATCAGCTCAAGGTATAATAATTAATAATGCAGATAAATATTCATTACCCGCAGGTGGTGCGCTTGCTGTTGATCGTGATTTATTTGCACAGGGTGTTACAAAACAACTAAAAGCACATCCAAATATTTCGATCCAGTATTCTGAAATTGAAGAAATACCTCAATCTGGCAATTGGATTATTGCAACTGGGCCATTAACATCTAGTAAGCTAGCTGCCTCAATTGCAAAGTCGAGTGGTCAAGATTCTCTAGCTTTCTTTGATGCAATAGCCCCTATTATTTACTTTGATACAGTAAATATGGAAAAAACCTGGTTTCAATCACGATATGATAAAGGGGAAACCGAGGAAAATAAAAAAGCTTATCTGAATTGCCCAATGGATAAAGAGACCTATGAAACCTTTATTGATAATTTATTAAATGCAGAAAAAACTGAATTCAAACCAGGTGAAACTGCTGGATATTTCGATGGTTGTCTACCGATTGAAGTAATGGCTGAAAGAGGAAGAGAAACATTACGCTTTGGTCCAATGAAACCAGTCGGTTTAACAAACCCTCATAAAGATACAGTAAAACCTTACGCAGTTGTTCAGTTAAGGCAGGACAATGCCTTAGGCACCTTATTCAATATTGTAGGTTTTCAGACAAAAATGAAATACAGTTCCCAAAAAACAGTTTTTAGAACTATACCTGGACTTGAGAATGCTGAATTTGCGCGTCTCGGAGGTATTCACAGAAATACCTTTATTAACTCACCAACCCTTCTCGACAGTGAATTAAAATTAAAGACTAATAAGCATGTTCGCTTTGCCGGCCAAATTACTGGAGTTGAAGGATATGTTGAAAGTGCAGCTATTGGTCTTATAGCGGGCAGATTAGCAGCTGCTGAAGTTCTTAATCAGGATCTAGAAACTCCCCCCATAAATACAGCCAGTGGGGCATTACTAAACCATATATTAGGAGGGGCTGATGCAAAAACATTCCAACCTATGAATATAAATTTTGGTCTTTTTCCTCCAGTAGAGGCAAAAACTGGCCGGAAAAACCGACCAATGCGATATAAGATGTACACTGATAGGGCAAAAGAAAATTTTACCAAATGGCTCGAAAATCAAATTCTAGTTAAATAGGTAACAAAAAGAGGTTGGTGATTGATGTCAAAAAAATATCTAACAGAAGCGCACATCACAAATAAAAGAGAGTTTGTTGAAAATCTTTATAATAAATGGTCTACTACATACGACAAAGAAATTACAGAAAACTATTACGCAACCCCCGACCGTGTTGCCTTAATATTAAAAAAATTAATCGTTAATAAAAAAATAAAAATATTAGATTATGGTTGTGGAACAGGTCTATCAGGTGCTGCAATATCTAAAGCGGGATTCGATAATGTAAATGGTGTCGATCCTTCTAAAAAAATGTTAGAACAAGCGAAAAAGAAAAGGGTATACAGGTCGATAATCAAATTAGACTTGGACACCCCTACGCCTATTAAGTTGGGTGACTATTCAGTCATTACAGCGGTGGGTGTTATGGGTCCAGGAGCAGCTCCAATAAATTTATTTGATGAGATAATGTCATTACTGAATCCAGGTGGAATATTTATATTTTCTTTTAACGACACGGCTCTTATGATTCCTGAATATTTAGTTAAATTAAATGGGTACCTAAGTACAAATCGCGCAAGACTATTATTTAAAGAATATGGCCCTCACCTACCAGGAATTCACTTAAAGTGCATGATATATGTTATAAAAAAAAATGACTTTTAAAACTAGATTTGCTCCGTCACCAACTGGAGAGTTACATCTTGGTCACGCCTATTCAGCCTTATTTGGATTCCATCTGGCATCGGTAAATTCTGGTAAATTCCATCTAAGAATTGAAGATTTGGATCAGGCTCGATCTACGAAAGCATTCGAAAAAAAAATTTATGAAGATCTGAGTTGGCTCAATATCCAATGGGACGAGAATATTATATGGCAGTCAGAGCGGGGCTCTCTTTACAATAGTAAACTCAAAACCCTCTGGGACTTAGATCTATTATATGAATGTTCTTGCTCCAGACGGGACATATTAAATGCTATTTCTGCTCCCCACGGTAGCGAACCGCGACATGGTCCAGATGGAAGTATTTATCCAGGAACTTGTAAACAAAACATTAAGGCAAGTAAATTTCCAACAAAACGAAACGGTGCCCTCCGGCTGGACATGATCAAGGCCTGGGACTACATAGGGCGTGAATTTCTTACATTCTGTGAAGCAGAAAAAGTTCTGAAAAGTACCCCAGAAATTCAAATAGTAACAAGGAATGAGGCAATAGATAATATCGGAGATGTGGTACTGTCTAGACCAGGAAGTGAAGCCTCTTACCATCTGTCGGTAGTGATTGACGACGCAGAATTAGGTATAAATAATATTGTAAGGGGTGAAGATTTATTTGATGCAACAAAAATTCACACTATATTATACTTTTTATTTAATTTCCCAACACCCATTTATTATCATCATAGACTTATAACAGATTCTAATGGAAAACGTTTAGCAACGCGAGACAGGTCACAATCAATTTCTTCTTTACGAAAAGCTGGCCTCACTCCAAAGAGTATCAGTTCTATGCTTGGCATATAAAACTTTTATAATCTTAAAAAATTTAAAATATCACCAATAATCGCTTTTATTTTCGAATAAAATTCATTAACCCATAATTAACTATTTTAATCTCTGGAGCATTGCACTTTGGTCGAAAATACTAGTCTTATTCAATTATATTCAGAGCAAATTTTAAAATTTGCGACAGAGATTCCTCACACGAGGAGCTTAACTAATTCTGATGCTTCAATCGTTCGAAGGTCTCCAGTCTGTGGCTCAACAGTTAATATAAGTATAAAAATGTCACATGGTAGGTTATCAGAGTTTTCTCAAGATGTTAAAGCGTGCGCACTAGGACAAGCTGCTGCCTCAATTGTAGGAAATTCAATTATAGGGTGTACAGTTAATCAAGTACGAAACGCTCGTGATCAGCTTTTAGCAATGTTAACAGATAATGGTCCCACCCCTAAAAACCCTTTCCAAGCTCTAGAAATATTGAAACCTGCAAAAGACTATAAAAATCGACATTCCTCAATAATGTTAACCTTAGAAGCATTATTAGAAGCTATGGAAACCACACCCAGTTAAGTGTTTAGTGAGACCGTAAATTCTTCTACTAACTTTAAACCAAATTTGGAAGATATAACCCAACCCCGATTATGACCATTATTGAAATTACCCCCAAAGCGTCTTTTGCTAATTCATATGGTGTACTTGATAGAATGTATTTCAAATCATTAATCATAAAAACCTCTAAGAATTGATAAAAACAGTTTTTACATCTATACATTAATTTTAGAACAAAGCAAGAACATTTATGAACTATATGTTCAACCTATTTTAATTAGCTTAATTACTTTGCTTTTTTCCATTAGCCACAGAAGGTGTCGAGCAGCCAAACCTCTTTCACTTTCAAGTCTAGGGTCATCATTTAGTAATTTTCTTGCATCACTGTGGGCAATTGCCATTAGAGGTCCTTGCTTTTCCAAGTCTGCTATTCGAAACTTTGCTAACCCACTTTGTGCTGTTCCAATCAAATCACCAGAGCCCCTCATTCTTAAGTCTTCCTCTGCAATTTTAAAACCGTCTTCGGTTTCCCTTAAGATACTTAACCTTCTCAACCCTGTTTGTGAAAGTGGGCTCTTATATATTAAAAGACACGTCGAGGGCAAAATACCCCGACCCACTCTTCCTCGCAACTGGTGTAACTGCGATAGTCCAAAACTCTCCGCTCTTTCAATAACCATAATAGTAGCGTTAGGTACATCTACACCAACCTCTATTACCGTTGTAGCAACTAATAGCTTAGTATCACCTAAAACAAATGACTTCATTGCAGCGTCTTTTTCCTTTGTTGACATTTGACCGTGAACCAAACCCACCACGCCTTCTTTAAAATTTAACTGGAGAGTTTGGAACCTTGCTTCCGCAGCAGCTTTATCACTTAAATCACTTTCTTCTACTAAAGGACAAACCCAGTAAGCTTGATCCCCTTTTTCAATGGCTAAACTTAATTTCTTTATAACCTCATCAATACGGCTTTCTGAGAGAATTGCAGTTTTGATTGGTTTGCGTCCAGTAGGTTTCTCATCAATTATTGAAATCTCCATGTCACCAAAACTCGCTAATGCCAGTGACCGCGGAATTGGAGTAGCTGTCATCACTAAAACGTCAACTAAAACTCCCTTATCTATTAAATCAGAACGCTGATTGACTCCAAACCGATGTTGTTCATCTATCACCACCAATCTTAAACTTGAGTAAATAATGTCCTTTTGAAAAACTGCGTGTGTGCCAACCAAAATTTGAATCTCATTTTTTGATAAATCTTCTAATTTTTGTGTTCTTTTTTTTCCTGTGTCTCGTCCTGTAAGTAACTCAATCCGCACACCAGCTAAATTAGCCAGATCAACAAAACTATCAAAATGCTGTCGCGCCAATATTTCTGTCGGCGCCATTATTACTCCTTGCCCGCCACCATCAACTGCCGTTAATAAGCTAAGGAAAGCCACGATTGTCTTACCCGAGCCCACATCTCCTTGCAAAAGCCGGTACATACCAATCGGAGCCGCCATATCTGATAGGATTTCTGCAATTACCTGTTCTTGCGACGAGGTAAGGCTATAATTTAATCTAGATATAACTGCGTCACGAACTTTCTTACCACCTAAAGTAGAAAATCCCTTTTTCTGCCTCATTTTAAGACGTGCAATTGATAGAGTTAACTGATGTGCAAAAAATTCATCATACGCTAAGCGTTCACGAGCAGGGTTTGTTAAAGATAATGCATCTTGATCTTTAGGTGTATGTGCAAGCCAAACAGACTGTTGCCAGTCAGGCCATTGAGAGTCTAACTTTTTACTTCTATCAATCCATTCGCTAAGTACAGGAACGGCTTCAAGAGCACCCTTTATTGATTTAGCAAAAATTTTCTGCGTAATGCCCTTAGTTAGAGGATATACCGCATCAAATCTTGGAATAACATTTTTCTCGCCTAACGGAATTATATAGTCTGGATGAGTCATTTGACGTAAATTATCAAAAAATTCAAGCTTACCTGAGATTAATCGCTTAGAGCCAATTGGTAAAAGCTTTTTTAAATATTCTACTCTGGCACGAAAAAAAATAATATTAAACTCAACCGAACAATCCTTAACTCTAACGATAAAGGGTCTATTTCGAACTATAGGGGGCGTATGGCCTAAAACTTCAATTTCTACGGTAACCACTTCTGGCTTTAAGATCTCCGCAACAGTTTTTATTTGTTGCCTATCAATGAATGAAAACGGCAAAGTAAATATTAAATCTTTAACTTTGTTGATACCAGCCTTCTCCAGGCTTAGGTATGTCGCTTCTCCAATTCCCTTTAACGACATTGTCGATGAAAACATAGGATATAAAATTTCTGGTCGTGTTACCATTTTCCTCACTCCATTGAAATTAACGTAACCCAAGCTTTTTCATCAATGACTTCTATTCCCAAACTAATAGCCTTTAAATTCTTTGATCCACCATCCAGACCAGCAACCAAAATATCAGTTTTCTTAGATATCGCACTTGAAACCTTTGCTCCCATTTCTTCTGCCTTAGATTTTGCCTCCGCTCTACTCATAGTTTCTAACGCACCAGTAAATACAATTAACTTTCCACTAATTTTAGAGTTTATGTTAGTCACTGTTTCGGCATCTCTAATAACCAACTCAGCCGCAAGTTCTTGAATGTTTAATGAATGAGTTGAATTGCCAAAAGTATCAATTAATGATTTTACCATGATGTCACCAATGCCATCAATTGCATTTAAATTCTCTAACGCTACGTCATTACAATTACTGGCAGCGAAAACAGAACTGAAAAAATTATCCCAACTTTTATAATATCTTGCTAAAAGTCCAGAAACCTGTTCCCCAATATGACGCATTCCCAAAGAGAAAATAAATTTTTGTAAATTTATATTTCGTTTATTATTAATAGAATTAAAAAGTTTTTCTGTTGATTTTTCACCCCACCTGCCCCGATTTTTAAGCTTTGAAACACTCATCTCGTCTCTCGCTTGGAGAGTAAAGATATCTCGTAGATCTTTAATTGGCAGAACATCATCATAAAAAAATGCTTCAACCTGCTTTGTTCCCAAACCATCTATATCAAATGCAGACCTACTAACAAAATGTTTTAATTTTTCAATTTTTTGAGCAGGGCATTTAGTAGTACCGGTACATCTTCTTACTGCATCGCTCTCATCCCTTATTGCTGGCGACCCACAAGAAGGACATTTTATTGGGAAAACATAAGGCACAGAACCGGATTTTCGTTTGGTCAGGTCTACATTTGCAATTTTTGGAATAACATCGCCAGCTCTGTATACTTGGACCAAATCTCCAACTCGGATATCAATACCATTTCTTAAAACGTTTCCTTTAGAGTCTTGGCCTAAAATATAATCTTCATTATGTAGCGTGGCATTAGAAACAACAACGCCTCCAACGGTCACTGGTTGCAACCTGGCTACTGGTGACAAAGCCCCAGTCCTCCCCACTTGTACTTCTATGGCCTCCAATTTAGTCCACGCAAGTTCCGCAGCAAATTTATGTGCTATGGCCCATCTCGGGGTAGTAGAACGAAACCCAAGCCTTTTTTGATAACCCAAAGAGTTTACTTTGTATACAACACCATCGATGTCGTACCCTAATGTTACTCTAGCTTGTTCTATTTTAGCATAATGTTCTAAAAGCTTATTAACGTCATTACACTTAACCATTAACGGACTCACGCTAAAACCAAGCCCTTTAAGGAACTTCACAGTGTCAAAGTATGTATCTCCCATAGGAGAACTTAGTTCGCCCCATGCGTAAGCCATAAACTCTAGAGGGCGTTCCTTAGTGATATTATGGTCTAGTTGCCTTAACGACCCAGCAGCAGCATTCCTCGGGTTAGAAAAGGTCTTCAGTCCTTTGGTGACATTCACTCTATTAAGTTCAGAAAACTCTTGATGAGACATAAAAACCTCGCCTCGAACCTCTAGAATATTAGGAGCATCAATCAGAATCTGAGGAATACTTTTGATCACTTTAGCATTTTTTGTAACATTTTCACCCATCTCTCCATTACCACGAGTGGCAGCGTAAGCTAACGTACCATCATGATACATCAATGACAGTGACAGTCCGTCAATTTTCGGTTCAGCCGTGAATTCAAGATCATCATTGGTATTAAGTTTTAAAAATTTTCGTACGCGTTCGTCAAAATCAAATACATCATTCTTGTCAAATGCATTTCCAAGTGAAAGCATTTTTACAGAATGTTCTATTTTTGAGAATCCCCCCATTAGTGGCCCACCCACTTCATTACTAGGACTGTTGGGAAGCTTTAAATCAGGAAAGTTTTTTTCTAAACTGTTATTACGCCGTTTTAGTTCATCATACTGAGCATCCGACATTGTTGGAGCGTCTTTTGTATGATAATTTTCATTCGCTTCCTTAATAAGAATGGATAAACGTTGCATTTCATCAGTTACCATCTCCTCCGAGAGTTCTTTCACTGGCGTTTTCATATACTCTTTTCCCTATGAGGTAGTATTAAATGTCTGAATTCAATTAAGTGAACATATTATAGTTAGTAAATTACACTAAAAATTTTCTATTTTCTATTATAAAAAGGGTATACAATGGACTAAAAGAGCTTAAAAGAAGTTCTAAATAATAATTTAAACAAGACAATTAGTATCGGTGAGTGATACATGGCCTTAAATAAAAAACTTAACTCCCTGGGTTTTATGAAACCTCCGTCAGAAACTAGAGTAGTCGTTGCAATGTCTGGAGGGGTAGACAGTTCTGTTGTTGCAGCAAATCTTGCTGAAGAAGGGTACGATGTTGTTGGCATTACATTACAGCTATATGATCATGGGTTGGCTCTCGCTAAAAAAGGTGCTTGCTGCGCAGGGACAGATATCCATGATGCAAGTAGAGTTGCAGAAAAAATGGGCTTTCCTCATTACGTTTTAGATTATGAGAACTCTTTTAAAAGTGCTGTAATTGAGGAATTTGCAGATAGCTACTTAGCTGGAGCAACTCCCGTTCCATGTATAAGGTGCAATGAGCGTGTTAAGTTCAAGGATTTGCTTGAAACTGCCAAAGATCTCCAAGCAGATTGCATGGCAACTGGTCATTATATCCAAAGAAAAGTTGGGAAAAATGGCGCTGAACTTCATTCAGCAGCTGATAAAGATAAAGACCAAAGCTATTTCTTATTTTCAACCACACCCGAACAATTAGAATATTTACGTTTTCCATTGGGGCATCTTAAATCTAAAAAAGAAACTCGGGAGTTGGCTCATAAATTTGGGTTAAGCGTTGCAAAAAAGGCTGATAGTCAAGATATTTGTTTTGTACCTAATGGTAATTATGCGTCCGTTATAGAGAAGCTTAGACCTGGGGCAGCCGAACCTGGAGAAGTGGTCACAGAGTCTGGACAAGTTTTAGGTAAACACTCGGGTATAATTCATTACACTATTGGACAACGAAAAGGCATCGGGGTAAGTGGATCAAAAGAACCTCTTTATGTGGTAAAACTAGATGTAGAAAAGAAGCTTGTCATCGTTGGTCCCAGAGCTTCATTAACTACCAGGCACCTCAATGTAAAAGAAATAAATTGGCTTGGTGCAGATCCTTTTAAAAGTAAGAAGGAATGGCATTTTAAAGTAAGAGTAAGATCTACGCAGCAACCTCATATCGCAATAGTAAGGCCTGAATCTGAAACTGACGCTATTGTGGAACTGATAACTCCCGAAGAGGGTATTTCCAAGGGGCAGGCCTGTGTCTTTTACGGAAATGAAACTACACAAATTTTTGGTGGTGGATGGATATGTTAGAAAATAGTTAATTACGACTAAATAAACATTAGGAAAAATACATGATTGAGAAGATCGACTACACAGAAAAAATGCAAATTGCTATGCGTCATTTAATTGTAGATGTTCTTTCAGACATTGAACGCGATGGCTTACCTGGAAATCATCATTTTTATATCACTTTTGATCCAAGGCACCCAGAGGTTTCTATTAACGACTGGTTGTTAGAGAAGTATCCAGACGAAATGACAATTATAATCCAAAATTGGTTCGACGGATTAAAAGTAACTAATGAACATTTTGAAATTACACTGAACTTTGGTGACACCCCTGAAATGCTATCAATCCCAATAGACTCTATAATAACTTTCGCAGATCCATCTGTTGAGTTTGGACTAAAGTTTGAAAAAAATATTATTAAAAACTTAGACGAAACTAATGAAGAAATAGATAAAAACCTTGACCCTAAAAACTCATTAGTAGGTAAGAAAACTGACTTATCTAATCAAAAAGTGATCAGTCTTGATAGTTTCCGTAAATAAATTAGATACTCTAGTAATAGTACTAAATTCAGCTAAACTTTAAAATACTTACAAAAAGTATTAAGATTGTACAATTTTTATCAGTTCTTTTCTGTTAAATGGAGAAATAAAAGATGACTAATACCCGAACAGAAACTGATAGTTTTGGACCAATTGAAGTGCCCGAAGATAAGTACTGGGGAGCTCAAACTCAGCGGTCACTAGCAAACTTTCCAATAGGGTGGGAGCAACAACCCGTAGCCATCATTAGGGCTTTAGGGATAATTAAAAAAGCATGTGCAACTGTGAACAAAAAATCTGGAAAACTTGCTCCTACAATTGCTGATGTCATAATCAAAGCTTCTGAGGAGGTAATTACTGGAGACCTAAGTAGTAATTTTCCTCTTGTGGTTTGGCAAACTGGATCTGGCACTCAGTCAAACATGAATGCGAATGAGGTGATAGCAAATAGGGGAATTGAGTTACTTGGAGGTGAAATAGGATCCAAAAACCCAGTTCATCCTAATGATCACTGTAATATGGGTCAATCATCAAATGATACTTTTCCTACCGCAATGCATATAGCGGTTGCAGAATCTACCTATAACAATTTGCTTCCAAAATTAAAGAAACTCCACCAAGAATTAGAGTTTAAGGCTGTTGAGTTCTCAGGAATTATAAAAATCGGTCGAACCCACACAATGGACGCAACTCCACTTACTCTAGGTCAGGAATTCTCAGGTTATACACATCAAGTCTATATGGGGATTAAAAGAATAGAGCATGGGGTGAAAAATATTCTTGAACTAGCGCAAGGTGGGACTGCTGTAGGTACAGGTTTGAGTACAAGAAAAGGTTGGGACACAGAAGTTGCTTCTCAAATTTCTGAAATCACAGGTATTAAATTTAAAACAGCACCTAATAAATTTGAGGCACTCGCAGCGCATGACGCAATCGTAGAAATGTCTGGTGCTATAAAAACAGTTGCAGCTAGTGTTTTTAAAATCGCAAATGATATAAGGTTCCTTGGTTCAGGCCCAAGAAGTGGGTTTGGCGAGTTAATTTTACCTGAAAATGAACCCGGTTCCTCCATAATGCCTGGCAAGGTAAACCCAACGCAATGCGAAGCCATCACTCAAGTTTGTATACACATTTTTGGTAATGATGCCGCTATTGGCTTTGCAGGGTCTCAAGGACATTTTGAGCTGAACGTGTACAAACCGATGATGGCATATAATTTATTGCAGTCTATCCAATTGCTTGGGGATGCGGCACTTGCATTCACTAATAATTGCGTCGTTGGGATTAAAGCTGACAAGGATAGAATTGAACATTTGATGCAAGAAAGTCTTATGCTCGTTACAGCCTTGGCTCCAAAAATCGGTTACGATAATGCTACTAAGGTGGCAAAAACAGCCCACAAAAACAAAACGACTCTTAAACAGGAAGCAGTAAATTTAGGTTTTGTAACGGCTGAAGAGTTTGACCAGATTGTTCGGCCTGAGAAAATGGTTAGTCCAACATGAATTTCTATTTACTCATTAAAATTTAAAAAAGATTCTTTAAATGCTTTCACGACCAAAAAAACGTTCACTAACATTAAAAAGGCATAAAACCTCCGTGACACTAGAGGAGGAGTTTTGGCAATCATTTCAAGAAATAGCATCTGAACAAAAAAAAGGAATTAACGAGTTAGCTTCTGAAATTGATCAGGAAAGAGGGCAAAAATGTGGCTTAGCTTCAGCTATCAGGCTCTACATACTTAATTATTTCAAGTTTAAAAAATCTAATTTACTCCAAAAGGAGAATAGTAATTGACAAAATATCATTGGGATTCTGTATTAGACTCAACTGGGTTATTGTGCCCTCTACCAGTTTTAAAAATCCGAAAAAAATTAAAAGAAATGAAAAAAGGCAGTGTTTTACGAGTAATAGCAGATGATCCAGCTGCTATAATTGACATTCCTCATTACTGCCATGAATCTGGCAACAAAATATTAAAGCAAGATGTTAGTGAGGATGGACAGATCTATTTACTTATGAAGATGTAATTAAACATGTTTAATACAAGGGCACTTATTTTTTTGTTACTTATTACTCTAAATTTAACGAGGTTACCGAATGTAGTAAAGTATTAATCAATTTCTACTCAGCAGCAACTTTTGTTAAATCTTTACTACCTAGTATTTCAAGGAGTTCCAATCGAGTTTTCATTGCAACTTCATAACTTTGTTGTTTTACAGATCCGAACCCTCTTATTTGAAGCGGCAACATTGCTAAAGAAATTGCAGCATCATTATTACTAATATTACCATTTACCAATGCCCCGATATCTCGCTCATATAAATCAATCAATGAACGTTCCATTTTACGCTCTTCAGAGTAACCAAAAACGTCAAAATATGTACCTCTCAAAAATTTCATTCTTTGAAGAACTTTAAAAGCATTCTCCATAAAATAACCATATTCTTTCTTTATTGGCCTCCCATCATTTCCTAACTTTGAAAGGATTGGTGGAGCTAAATGGTAGGTTATTTTGAGATCACCATCAAACTCTGTTCTTAGTTTTGAAATGGTATTTGCATGTAATCTGGCAACCTCATACTCGTCTTTATAGGCAAGTACTTTATGATATCCTTCTGCTACAGCACCTTCTAAAAAAGTACCTGAAAATCTACTAACAAAATCAGTGTAACGTTTAGCTAAAGTATCGGACTGATATTCCTTTAGATGTGTTTCCCTAAACTTTACTTTTTCATTCAAGTTTTTTGGTAACTCGATTACTCTAGAGTTATAAACCTCCTTTGCGTCACTTGGAAAAAGAATTGCCCACCGACCTATTTCAAATGCTCTTAAATTTAGTGCAGTAGATGCCCCATTAAGTTCAATAGCTGTCTTAATAGAGTGGTAGGATAACGGTATCATTCCTTTCTGCCACGTCGCTCCAAAAATAATCATGTTAGAGTATATAGAATCTCCTAAGGTTAACTTTGACAAATCTGTTGCATCAAAAAAACTAACAGCATCCTTAAGGCGAGCTTCTAAAGAAAGCTTCAACCTATCATTAGGAATAAAAAAATCTGTATCTCTAGTAAACTCACCTGTTACAATTTCATGACTATTAACAACAGCTTGAGTCCTATTTTCTTTCATTAGAGATATAGTTTTGGCACCAGAAGTAACAACTAAATCACCACCAATGATTGCATCAGCTTCCCCAGTGGCCACTCGAATTGCAGATATATCTTCAGGGTTATCTGCTAACCTGCAGTGAATGTGGACAGCTCCGCCTTTTTGAGCAAGCCCAGCCATTTCCATCATGCCAGCACCCTTGTTATCAATATGGGCGGCCATAGCCAGAACAGCACCAATTGTAACAACTCCAGTACCTCCTACCCCTGTAATGATAACGTTATAAGTACCATTTATATTTGGGAGAACCGGGTCCGGCAGTTCTGGTAGTAAAATCTCACTAGATGTTTTAGACTTTACTTTAGCTCCTTCAACAGTAACAAAAGATGGGCAAAACCCTTTCACGCAACTAAAGTCTTTATTACAAGATGATTGATCGATAGCTCTTTTCCGACCCAATTCAGTTTGAACAGGTATTATAGAAACGCAGTTAGACTGAACACCACAATCTCCACAGCCTTCACAAATATCAGTGTTTATAAATACCCTCTTATCCGGATCTGGGAACTGTCCTCTTTTTCTTCTACGACGCTTTTCTGCAGCACAGGTCTGTATATAAACGAGTGCGGTCACACCCTTTTCGTTTCTTAATTTTTTTTGAACATTCTGAAGTTCTGATCTCTCAAAGGTTTCAACATTAGAGTTAAATAAATCGAAATCCACATCCTCTTTCTCATCATACACTACAACAACTTTTTTAACACCAATCGCAGTTAACTCAGCAACAACTCTAGGCGCGTCAAGTCCTCCATCATTTCCTTGCCCTCCTGTCATTGCAACGGCGTCATTAAAAAGAATTTTATACGTTACGTTAACATCAGATGATACGGCAGCCCTAATTGCTTGAATACCAGAATGGTTATAAGTTCCATCTCCTATGTTTTGGAATACATGCCCTGTAGACGAGAATGGTGCCTCTCCAATCCAGTTAGCTCCCTCCCCTCCCATATGCGTGTAGCCTAAGGTATCTCTATCCATCCATTGGGCCATATAATGGCAGCCAATACCTGCGTAAGCCCGCGAACCTTCTGGAATTTTAGTAGAAGAATTGTGAGGGCATCCAGAACAAAAATACGGTATTCTACTCGCTATCTCATTGGTATTTTCAGCTTTTCTTGAGTCAACAACAGAACGCAGATTTGACGATAGTTTATCTGATCCGCAACCTTCCTCTTCTAAGATATAGCCAATTTTTTCAGCTATCTCTACCGGATCAAGCGCAAATTTTGAGGAGAATAACTCCATACCTTGTTTTTTGCCGCCATAAACACGCCTTCCTTTTGAATTATCAAATAGATATTCCTTAATCTGTACTTCTATAATTTTTCGTTTTTCTTCAACAACAACTATTAAATCTAGAGTGTCCGCCCAACTCTCAAATGACACAGTGTCAAGGGGCCATATTTGTCCCACTTTATATGTTGTAATACCAAGTCGCTCAGAATCCTTTTCGTCAATACCCAAAAGAGAAAGAGAATGAACTAAATCTAGCCAATTTTTACCAGCCGCAACAAAACCTATTCTTGGGTTTTGGCCACCTTTCCAAACACACTTATCAATATTATTCTCTTTAGCAAAGTTTCTAGCTGCTTCGATCTTATAATCCACTAGGCGTTCTTCTTGATCTACTGGTTGATCTATCAATCTTATGTTTAAACCTCCCTCAGGTTTAACATATGAAGGCGAAGAAAAACTCATTCTATCGATATTTCCATCCACAACTGATGTAACTTCAATGGTATCTTTCATAACCTTAAGGCCAACCCAAAGGCCACAAAACCTAGACAGAGCCCATCCATATAATCCATAATCAATTATCTCTTGTACTCCAGCAGGGGAAAGAATTGGAATAGAAGCATCAATCATAGCAAAATCAGACTGATGTAAAACAGTAGAACTCTCACCTGTATGGTCATCTCCCATTGCCATAACAACCCCACCAAAAGTAGATGATCCAGCCATATTGGCATGTTTCATAACATCTCCTGACCGATCAACCCCCGGTCCCTTT
Organism: uncultured Paracoccaceae bacterium; assembly: GCA_905181985.1. GTDB lineage: Bacteria > Pseudomonadota > Alphaproteobacteria > Rhodobacterales > Rhodobacteraceae. The sequence continues at coordinate 21,979 of CAJIZW010000046.1, forward strand.
CCATACCAAAGCCCAAAAACCCCATCAAACAAACCCTCACCTCTAAGTTCAGCTTGCTGAGATCCCCAAAGAGCTGTAGCGGCTAAATCCTCATTAAGGCCCGGTTGGAATACCACATCGTGATCATTCAGTTTTTTCTTAACTTTTGACATTTGACTATCGACCGCACCCAAAGGCGAACCGCGATACCCAGTAACAAGGCCCGCCGTATTTAAACCAGCTGCCTTATCTCGAGTTTTCTGAGTAAGAAGCAACCTTACTAAAGCCTGTGTTCCATTAAGTAAGACAGACGATTTTGTTAAGTCAAACCGATCACTTAAAGAACTATCAGTCATATATTTTAAAATTCCTACTATTTACGATTCTATTCTTACTTCGACGGTCACTGTGTATCAATAACTCATTAAAGATAGTCACCTTGCTATATTTATTACTATATCTCTTCACAACAGTACTTTATAGTCAACTACAAAAGAGGGTAAATAAATGGATTGGGATAAACTAAGAGTTTTTCATGCTGTAGCTGACGCTGGAAGTTTAACGCATGCTGGTGATAATATTCACCTGTCACAATCTGCTGTGTCTCGTCAAATTCGGGCCTTAGAGGAATCTTTAAATACTATTTTATTTCACAGACATGCTCGAGGTTTAATCCTAACAGAACAAGGTGAATTACTTTTTGACGCTACAAAATCTATGTCAAAGAGATTAGAAGCGGCAAGTGCTCGAATTAGAGATAGCGAAGACGAAGTTTTTGGAGAGTTGCGAGTGACGACCACTATGGGTTTTGGGTCGTTATGGTTGGCTCCTCGATTATCAACATTATTCTTGGAGTATCCCGATCTAAATATTGATCTTATGCTTGGTGAGCGTGTGTTAGACTTACCGATGCGAGAGGCAGATGTTGCAATTCGTATGAAAGAACCCAGTCAAGCAGACCTGGTTCGAAAACGTTTAATGAGTGTTCAGCTGTGTTTGTACGCGAACAAGGCCTACGTACAAAAAAATAAAGTCCCAAAAACTTTGTCTGAATTGAGGACTCATCGTGTAATATTTCAAAATGTTAGCTCAGAACAGGTAGCGGCTGGGGAGACTTTAGTTAAAGAATTACTTAGCTATGACTTAAAAAAGGTTCTTACTGTTAATAATTATTTTGGCGTACTTCAGGCAGTAAGGTTTGGCCTAGGTATAGGCGTACTACCCGACTATGTAGCTATAGACAATCCAGAGCTTGTCAGAATATTACCAGAATTTGCTTCAAATGTAGTCCCAATTTTTCTCGCCTACCCTGAAGAATTACGCCAATCAAAAAGAATAGCTGCTTTTCGAGATTTTGTAGTAAACGAAATAATGATACAACGAAAGAAAGCTAGATCTATACTTGGATAAATTTTTTAAAAATGTGATTAGGTATGCTAAAATCACATAGCAGGTATGATAATTTATCTAGTGTTTATTATTGTTTAACAATAAAATTTAACTTAAGATTTTTATATAATTATATATTATCTCCTCCTTAACTATAATGACTGGATAAATTTCCAGTCATTTTTTTAAAAGCTACAAAGAACTTAAAAACTGTTCTTTGAGAATCTTGATTTTTAATTTAGTAGTAATAGATAGGGTCAGGGGAAATAAAATAATGTCAGAGCCATTGATAACTACAGAAGTGATTGAAAGTCACGGCCTTAAACCCAATGAGTTTAAGAAAATCTTGGACCTTATCGGACGTACTCCCACTTTTACTGAGTTGGGAATATTTTCGGCAATGTGGAACGAACACTGCTCATATAAGTCGTCAAAAAAATGGTTGCGTATTTTACATTCTAAAGGCCCACAAGTGATTTGTGGTCCAGGAGAGAACGCTGGCGTAGTAGATATAGGGGATAATCAAGCTGTCGTTTTTAAGATGGAAAGCCATAACCACCCCTCCTATATTGAGCCGTATCAAGGGGCAGCGACCGGTGTCGGTGGAATACTACGAGACGTGTTTACAATGGGAGCACGGCCAATAGCCGTAATGAACTCCCTATCATTTGGAGAAGTTAACCATCCAAAAACTAAGCAACTAGTAAATGGAGTTGTTGCCGGCATAGGTGGCTATGGAAATTGTTTTGGAGTCCCAACCGTAGGCGGAGAAACCCGGTTTCATTCAGCATATAATGGAAACTGCCTAGTTAACGCATTTGCCGCCGGTTTGGCAGATAAAGATAAAATTTTCTACTCTGTTGCCTCCGGCATAGGCATGCAGGTCGTTTATGTTGGCGCAAAAACTGGGAGAGACGGAGTTGGTGGAGCCACCATGGCTTCCGCAGAATTTGATGAATTTATTGAAGAAAAGCGCCCCAACGTACAAATAGGTGATCCTTTCACTGAGAAGCGATTAATGGAGGCATGTCAGGAACTTATGGCAACTGGGGCTGTAATATCAATTCAAGACATGGGTGCCGCTGGGTTAACCTGTTCTGCAGTGGAAATGGGTGATAAGGGTGGATTAGGTATAAAATTAGATCTAGACAAAGTGCCCACAAGAGAACCAGACATGAGTGCATATGAAATGATGCTAAGCGAGTCACAAGAGCGCATGCTTATGGTTTTAAATACAGGATCTGAATCTAAAGCAAAATTAATATTTGATAAGTGGGATTTAGATTTTTCTGTTGTTGGAGAAACCATAGAAGAAGACAGATTTATAATATTTCATAAAAACGAAGTAAAAGCAGATTTACCACTAAAAGCTTTATCTGGAGACGCACCTGAGTATGATAGAGCCTGGTCTGCGACGCCGAAGCCAAAGGCTTTAGAACAAGTACCTCATATCAACCCAATTGAAGGTTTAAAGAAATTAATTAAAAGCCCAAATTACTCCAGTAAACAGTGGATTTGGGAACAATATGATAGTGAAGTTCAGGCTAATACCATATGTTCTTCAGGCTTCCCAGCAGGAGTAGTGAGGGTTCCCAACACCAATAAAGCATTAGCTTTCACAAGTGACGTGACACCCCGATATGTAAAAGCTAATCCTAAAGAAGGTGGAAAACAAGCAGTTGCAGAAGCGTATCGAAACCTCACAGCAGTTGGAGCAACTCCCCTTGCTTCTACTGACAACTTGAATTTTGGCAACCCAGAGAAGCCAGAAATTATGGGTCAGCTTGTAGAAGCCATACAAGGAATAACTGAAGCAGTAAAAATATTAAATATGCCAATAGTTTCAGGAAATGTTTCATTATACAATGAAACCGATGGAAAAGCTATTCTTCCAACACCCACAATTGGAGCTGTAGGAATTATTCACAATATCGACACCATGATTAAAGGAAAGGTTAAAAAAGAATATATAGCTCTACTAGTTGGAGAAACAGTTGGGGAGCTTGGGCAATCCGCTTTACTTGCAGAAATGTTTGATAGAACAGACGGAGAAGTCCCAAAGGTAAATTTAGAAAAAGAACGCAAAAATGGAGAATTCATCAGGTGTCACTTCGATTTAATTGAGGCCTGTACAGATTTATCAGATGGGGGGCTAGCACTTGCCATTTTTGAAATGGCAACGCACGCGAACTTAGGCTTTAACCTAATTGAAAGTGATACCAGTTTTGTCTTTGGAGAAGATCAAGGAAGGTATCTCATTGGGTGTTCACTAGAAAAAGCCAATAAATTAATTGATGCGGCAATGAAAAATGACGTTCACACAGAGATAGTGGGTAGTTTTATTGAAGATAAAATTCAAATAGGGAGCTATAACTCTTCAATAAACAAATTAACTCCATTATATAAAAATAGCTTTGAAAACTCTTTTGGAAAGTAAGGTACTTGTAAGAAATTAAAAAAATCTTATTTCTATAGTAACATGTGGAGATCTAAAAAATGGCGATGCAAGCGAAAGAAATAGAAAATCTAATCAAAGAAACTTTTCCAAAGGCAAAGATTACAATTACTGATCTTGCTGGAGATGGGAATCATTACGCTGCGGAAGTGACAGATGAAAGTTTTCGTGGCAAAAATAGAGTTCAGCAGCAAAGAGCTGTTTACGCCGCACTAAAAGGGAAAATGGATGGCTCAAACGGTGAGCTTCACGCTTTAGCATTAACAACAAAAGTACCAAATTAATTGAATCACAAAAAACTGAAGGAAAAAGTTATGGAGAACGCACAGCAAGAAATAAATGAAACAGTAAAAAGTAATAATGTTGTATTATTTATGAAAGGAACAAAAGCTGCACCACAATGTGGTTTTTCAAACAAAGTATCAGGAATTTTAAATTATATGGGAGTTGACTTTAAAGATATAAATGTACTTGGAGACGAGTCTATTCGAGAGGGCATAAAAATTTATTCAGATTGGCCGACAGTCCCACAATTGTATGTAAATGGGGAGTTTGTTGGAGGATGCGATATAATAACAGAAATGACTTTGTCTGGAGAACTTGATACTCTTCTTGAAGAACAGAAAATACCCTATGATAAAGAAGCTGCTGATAAAATCAGAGCCACAAATAGTTAAAGACTTAATACGAACCACTTAAAAAAGATCTTAAATCTATAAAGTATTAAGTTTATCCCAGTAAACTTAATACTTTTGAAACTATTGCAGCTGATGTTATCTGAAAATGATCATACAGCTCTTCGGCAGGGGCAGAAGCTCCAAATCCTTTCATCCCAATAAATGCTGATTTTGCGGACTTCCCTCTTTCACCAGAAAGCCATCTCTCCCAACCAAAGCTAACCCCAGCTTCAACACCGACCCGTACAGGTCCAAATGGTAAGACTTTTCTACGATATGCATCGTCTTGTTTTTCAAATAACTCCCAGCATGGCATAGAGACAACTCTAACTCCTATACCTTGCTCTTCAAGAATACTTTTGGCTGACATTGCAATTTTAACTTCTGAACCAGTAGCAAGTAATATTGCTTTCCTTTTATTTAATGCTTCTGACAGTATGTAGGCTCCGAAGGAAACTTGGTTTTTTCTCATATGCTTGGTTCTCAATGTTGGCAGCTTTTGTCTAGATAATGCTAAAATATTTGGTGTTGTTTTAGAGCCAATAGAAAGTTCCCAAGCCTCAATAGTTTCAATTGCGTCAGCAGGGCGAAAAACGTTAACATTAGGGGTTGCACGAAGCATCGCCAAATGTTCCACAGGCTGATGGGTCGGTCCATCTTCACCTAGCCCTATTGAATCATGAGTAAGCACATAAGTGACCGGTTGTTTCATAAGTGCAGAAAGTCTAATGGCGCCTCGGGCATAATCTGCAAAACACATAAAAGTTCCGCCGTAAGGTTTCATACCTCCATGTAAAGCCATCCCATTCATTGCAGCGGCCATTCCATGTTCTCTGACCCCATAGTAAAGGTACCTTCCTAAACGGTTTTCAGGAGAAAATACTCCTAACCCCGCTGTTAGTGTATTATTTGAACCTGTTAAATCAGCAGATCCGCCAAAGGTCTCACCAACTAATGAGTTTATTACTTCTAAAGCTACCTGTGACGCTTCTCGGGTAGCAATATTAGGTAACTCAATCGAAACTTGTTTTTTTAATGCTCCAATTTTTGCTGATAAATTTAAAGGTAAAACTCCTGAAATTGATTTATTAAAATCTTTTCGCTTTCTACTAGAGGTCTGATCAAGCCTATGCTCCCAAGCTATTCTATCACGGGACCCTCGACGTCCTATTTGTAGCCACTCAGCAGAAATCTCCTCAGGGATTTCAAACGGCGGAAAAGGCCATCCATAGGCAAGGCGAGTCTTTGTTATTAGATCAGGATCAGTTAACGCTCCATGACCCTTTGATGTATCCTGTGCGGATGAACCTAAAGCAATGTGAGTTTTACACGCAATCATAGAAGGTTTAGTAGAGTTTTTTGCTATTCTAATTGCCCTGTCGATTGCGACGGGGTTATGTCCATCAACTTCTTGTACGTGCCATCCTGAAGCTTCAAACCTAGAAACTTGATCCGTACGGTCAGAGAGATTAACATCTCCATCTATAGTAATATTATTGTTATCCCAGAATGCGATTAATTTACCAAGCTGTTGACGACCTGCCAAAGTTAAAGCTTCTTGGCTAACACCTTCCATCAGGCAACCATCCCCGGCAATTACATAAGTGAAATGACTCACTAAGCTTTTTCCAAATTTTGCTCTTTGAGACTCTTCTGCAATAGCAAACCCCACAGCATTAGCGAATCCTTGACCTAGCGGACCAGTAGTTGTCTCAATTCCTTTCGCATGACCAAACTCTGGATGGCCTGCTGTTTTACTTCCAAGTTGACGGAAATTTTTCAAATCACTGATTTTCATATCAGAATAACCCGTCAAATGTAAAATAGAGTAAAGTAGCATGGATCCATGACCTGCCGACAAGATAAACCTATCTCTATCAACCCAGTCTGGAACACTAGAATCAAACTTCATATGATTTTTAAATAAAACTGTCGCGACATCAGCCATCCCCATCGGCATTCCAGAGTGTCCCGAGTTAGCAGTGGCTACAGCATCAAGTGAAAGGACCCTTATCGCCGCAGCGAGTCGCCAATGATCAGGGTAGTTCTTTCTAAGGGCTGAAATATCCAAGTGTTTTCCTTTTTATAAATTAGTTAACCCTCGTATTATAGCACTGTACTCATTATTCAAGTAACCTTGATGTAAAACTATCATCATAAAGGTGTCTAACTTTTTTAACTGATATAAGTCTGTTACGGTAGATTTTTTTTATATTCGATATATATTACACATAACAACAATAAATCTAACTTGATTAATCGGAGCGAAAAATGCGCGAACTTGAAACTTTAGAAATCCGACTAGCTGGCGCTTTAAATCGTATTTCTGCTCATCTAGACAAGCCAGATAGGCAAGACGATAACTTTGAGCTGGAAAGAATTGAGAGGTTAGAAAGACGTATTTTGATCCTAACAGATCAACTGGAGGCCCAAGAAACCGAAAATGCTCGACTAAGCAAAGTTATTGCAGAGCTAGTAAAATCAAATCAAATAATTCAGAGTGCTGGCTCAGAGGAAACAGATATACCTTTAGAACAAAATAATTTCCTAAGAACAGAGCTTGAAAATTTACACTCTATTAGAGAACGAGACCTAGCAGAAATTGATGATATTTTACGAGAAATTAACCCGATCTTAGAAGAGGGAATAAACTAATGCCCAATTTAAAAATTGAAATTGGTGGTTACACTTTTCAGATAGCTTGTGAGGATGGGGAAGAAGGCTCATTAAAAGCAGCGGCTCAATTATTGGATTCAGAGGCCTCCAAGTTAACAACAGGTAGTACAAAAATACCAGAAAACAAAATGCTATTGATGTTAAGTTTAATAATGGCTGATGAATCACTAAACGCTAGCAAAGTATTGTCTCCCTCTCAAAAAAAGGATGTTGGGATCTCCCCAGCTGCTGACAAAAATATTATAGACTCAGAATTAATCGTCCCAAAGATAGCTCTTGATAAGTTCGAAGAACTAATATCACAAGCGGAAGCGATAGCTGATAGTGTTAAGAGTATTAGAAGTTAATTTCAGTTTACTGACAGGTAGAACTTTAAATAATAGCTAAGTTATTATTTAACTTTCTTAAAAAAGTGTTAATGATCAGGCTGATTGATTCCAAAACTATTTCTAATCAAAGGTAGTGCAGTCATAATGGACTTTTATTCAACATGGGCTAACACAGGTTTGTTTTTGTTAACCTCTTTATTAAATGTCTTTAAATGGTTTTTGCATAGCATCCTATCATTAACATTAGGGATGACGCTTTGGTTTATTTTAGGCATTAGGAGATCGGAATACATATTCAAGTTCCCGTATTCTGTTGCTTCCATATTTAGTATAATAGCACCACTGGGCAACATTGGATTATATGGCAATCAAATAAGAAATTATGAAAGAAATTTGGGTGATAAATTATGACAATTAGTATAGGCATAAACGGCTTTGGCAGAATTGGGAGATGTATTCTGTCACATATTATAGAAAGTGGAAGAACAGATATTAATGTTCGAGCAATAAATGCACCTGGACCTATAGATACAATCGTACATTTATTAAAATATGACTCTATCCACGGCCGTTTTCCTAAAGAAATAAAAGTTGATGATGGTTTTATTGATTGTGGAACGGGACCGATAAAAATATTCTCAACATACAACCCCTCAGAACTGGATTGGTCTGATTTAGATATAGTTTTAGAATGTACTGGAAAATTTAATTCGAAAAGTGAGGCACTAATACATCTAGAGAGAGGAGCAAAAAGAGTACTGATTTCATCCCCAGCAGATAATGCCGATAAGACTATTGTTTTTGGTGTTAACGATGACATCTTAACTGCTAATGACTTTATAGTATCTAATGGATCCTGCACGACAAATTGCTTAGCACCTATCGCAAAAGTTCTAAATGACACAGTAGGTATTGAAAATGGAATAATGACTACAATACACAGTTACACAGGAGATCAACCACTCCTAGACAAGAGACATAAAGATCTTTACCGAGCCAGAGCAGCGGCACTTTCTATGATCCCAACCTCAACAGGAGCAGCTAAAGCTATTGGAGAAGTAATTCCTTCTCTGAAGGGATTGTTAGAAGGATCTGCAATACGTGTACCAACACCTAATGTCTCAGCAGTTGACCTAACTTTTTTAGCGAAGGAACCTGTTTCAATTAAAAAAATTAATTCTCTGGTAGAACAGGCAACAAAAGGGAAAATTGGCCATGTATTAGCGTACGACCCTGAACCTAAAGTCTCAATTGACTTCAATCACTCTTCCTATTCGTCAGTGTTTGCACCAGAGCAAACAAAGGTTTCGGGAAAGTTAGTGCGTGTTTTAGCGTGGTACGATAATGAATGGGCTTTTTCCTGTCGTATGGCTGATGTAGCAGTGGCAATGGGGAGATTATAATTCTTCAGATTATAGAACCACGTCTTCAGATATGTACAAAACACAATACTAAGAAGGATAATCAGTAAACCTGTGGCACTAAAGGAATAATAATTTGAACTATAAGACGATAAAAGATATTGATATTTTTAATAAAAATATACTTATACGCGTTGATATTAATGTTCCAAAAGTAGATGACATTATTATGGACTGCACACGTATCAATGCCTTGTTACCTACTATTGATTATGTAATTAAAAATAATGGTAAACCGATCCTTATATCTCACTGTGGTCGACCAAAAGGGAAATATGTCCAAAAGCTTTCTTTGCAACCACTAATTTCCACTCTAGAGCAAGCATTTAAACGGAAAGTCATTTTTATTGACACAAATTGCCGCAAAAGGTTAGCTGAGGTTAATATCGGTGAAATAGCCCTATTAGAAAACATCCGTTTTGATCCGAGAGAAGAGAGAAATGATATACATTTTGCCAAAGAATTAGCAATTTTAGGGGATGTATACGTTAATGAAGCGTTCTCTTGTAGCCATAGATCTCATAGCTCAATTGATGCTTTGGCCAAACTTTTACCTAAATGTGCGGGCTTTTCTTTTGTTGCAGAAATTAATGCTCTTAACTCTATTTTTAAAAAACCAAAACTACCTCTTACTGCCTTAATCGGTGGTTCAAAAATATCCACAAAGCTAGAGTTATTAAATAACCTTATTTCAAAGGTAGACAATCTTATCATTGGTGGAGGTA
>CAJIZW010000047.1 GCA_905181985.1 uncultured Paracoccaceae bacterium
AGGGTATCCTTATTAAAAAACTCTCAAAATATCAAAAAAAAGGTCCTTAATTACTGTTTAACCCAGCTCTTTGTTTGTTTTTAATATTTTGAATAAAATAGTAGAGAGGTGAGCAAGGTTTATTATATTATTTACTAGTAAGGTTGACGTGCAAATGTTTTGAGATCAATGATATCGGATAAAAACATATTCGAACTATTCTAACTAAATGTTAATACTTAAATAAGAGAGAGCAATGGATAAACACAGATTACGTCTTGGAGTAAATATTGATCACGTTGCAACCGTAAGGAATGCACGTGGAGGGTGCAATCCTGATCCACTCAGGGCAGCAAAAATAGCCGAACTCTCTGGAGCAGATGGTATCACAGCGCATCTTAGAGAGGATCGACGCCATATTACAGATTCGGATATTGATGCGTTAGTCGAACATCTTAAAATACCATTAAATTTTGAAATGGCAGCAACAGATGAAATGCAAAAAATAGCACTTAAGTATAAACCTCACGCAGTCTGTCTTGTTCCAGAGAAACGGGAAGAAAGGACTACCGAGGGTGGTCTAGAGGTTTCTAAAGAGGAAAACAGGCTTGCACATTTTATTGCTCCCTTAAATGAGGTGGGGTGTAGGGTGTCTATTTTTATTGCGGCAGACCAGTCACAAATTGAATCGGCAGCTAGAATAGGCGCTTCGGTTGTGGAACTCCATACAGGAGCATATTGTGATGCTTATGCAGCAGACCTTTATACTAAAGCAAAACTAGAGTTAAAGAGTTTGAAAGAAATGGCAATTTTCGCTAAATCGTTAGGGTTAGAAGTTCATGCCGGACATGGATTGACTTATGATACAGTGAAGGCAGTAGCTGTGATACCTGAGTTAGCAGAGTTAAATATTGGTCATTTTTTAGTTGGGGAAGCAATTTTTAAGGGATTAGATACAGCAATTAGCGAAATGAGGATACTGATGGATAGTGCTCGACAAAATGTTGAAGTAGAAAGCTTAGGCTAAGATTTTGGATAGTTTACTGTGATTATTGGAATTGGAACTGACTTAGCAAATATTGATCGTATAGAGGCGACACTAAAGCGTTTTGGAGATCGGTTCAGAAATAGAGTGTTTACAGAGCTAGAAAAATCTAAGGCAAAATCGCGTCCAGACGAAGCTAGTACATTGGCAAAACGATGGGCAGCAAAAGAAGCTTGCTCTAAGGCTTTAGGGACGGGGTTGAGAATGGGTATTTCATGGAGAGATATGGGAGTAATAAATCTTAATACCGGTCAACCTGTTATGGAACTAACTGGATGGGCTGAAAAAAGGCTTAATAGTATGACACCAAAGGGCCACAAGGCATTTGTTCATGTATCATTGACTGATGACCATCCGTGGGCTCAGGCGTTTGTACTCATTGAATCCATACCAAGAATTGGTTGACTTAAGTCACTGTAGCCCGCATCTAGCTGTTAAAGATTTAAGAGAGTGAGAGATGGCAAGTAAAATTGAAAAAAAAGAGGGTATAGTGGAAACTATTAAAACAATAGTGTACGCTTTATTAATCGCAGGTGTTTTTCGAAGCCTTTTTTTCCAACCTTTTTGGATCCCTTCTGGTTCTATGAAAGATACTCTTTTAGTTGGTGATTTTCTATTTGTTAATAAAATGGTCTATGGTTACTCAAAATATTCTTGTCCTTTTAATATTTGCCCTATTTCTGGTAGAATTTTTGCTAAAGATCCTTCTCGAGGAGATGTCGTGGTTTTTAGGCATCCGATAAGTGGACAGGACTATATTAAACGCCTGATTGGTTTGCCTGGTGATACCATCCAAGTAAAAGATGGTATCATTTTCTTAAATGGTAATAAACAAAAGCAAGTGGGTAATGGATACTTTGAAGAGACCTATGAACGGCAAGGTTCAATGGGGGGGTATCCTGCTTGCTCTAATAACACCTCTCAAACAGGCGCAGTATGTAAGAAAGAGAAGTTTTCGGAGTCTTTGAAAGGCAGCCCAGAGCATTATGTTTTAAATATCCGAGATGGGTTGTCTGGAGATAATACACAAGCGTTTAACGTACCAGTGGGGCATTTCTTTTTTATGGGTGATAATAGAGATAATTCTGTAGATTCTAGATTTATGCAACAGCGGGGTGGGGTAGGCTTTGTTCCATTTCAAAATCTTTTAGGACGAGCAGATCGGATATTGTTTTCATCAGCAGGGAAAAAGATGCTTTATTTTTGGACCTGGCGAAAAGAACGATTCTTTAAAGCAGTCTACTAATATAAAATAAACTTTCATGTTATAGATAAATGTCGGCTTAATAGTAAATAAGAACAAATTATGATCTATGATATAATTACCGATAAATAATATATGTCCATAGTACTGTGCTAATGATTAAGGGAAGCCTATGAAATTATCCTCTGAATTGAGTGCTTTTTCTAAGCGGATAAAATATTCTTTTAACAAGCCAGAACTGTTAGTGAGGGCACTTACTCATAGTTCGTTTTCTTCCGCTACTAGGCCTGACAATCAGAGGTTAGAGTTCCTTGGGGATCGTGTCCTTGGACTGGTAATAGCGCAAACACTCTTGGAGAAAGATATCAGTGCGTCAGAGGGTGTGTTGGCTCCTAGGTTTAACGCTATGGTTAGAAAGGAGACTTGTGCTGAAATTGCCCGTGAAATTAATTTAGGTGAAGTTTTGAAGCTCGGGAATTCAGAAATGGCGTCTGGTGGGCGGAAAAAACAAGCTATATTGGGAGATACAATGGAGGCCTTGATCGCTGCCATTTACCTTGATGGCGGATTTGTTGTGGTGAGTGAGTTTATTACTCAGTTATGGGGAGATCGAATAAATAAGGTAGAGCATGATGCCAGAGATCCAAAGACTTCACTTCAAGAGTTAGTTCAGGGCTGGGGGCAGAGCCCACCAATTTACTCTGTGGTGGAACGTTCAGGGCCAGACCATGATCCAATTTTTAAAGTTTCTGTTCTGGTTACTTCTGGAGAGAGTGGAGAAGGAACCTCTAAATCAAAAAGATTAGCTGAGCAGGTTGCTGCTAAGAATTTACTTGAAAGGATTAAAGGTGAGTAAAAAAAGAGCAGGGTTTGTGGCATTAATTGGTGAACCAAATGTTGGAAAGTCAACATTATTAAATCGAATGGTTGGTTCAAAAATTTCCATTGTTACTCATAAAGTGCAAACAACAAGGGGAAGAATTCGAGGCGTGGCTATTGAAGGAGACACACAAATTGTATTTGTTGATACTCCGGGTCTTTTTAAAACAAAACGGCGGTTAGATCGTGCAATGGTTGCTTCAGCTTGGAGTGGAGCAAGTGATGCGGATGTAGTAGCCTTGTTGATAGAAGCTCATAAGGGAATTACTGAAACAGTAAGAAAAATAATTGAGGAGATGGATGGAAAAGTACAATCAAAGCATGTTATTTTAGTTATAAATAAGATTGATCGTACTAGTCCTGAAAAATTACTTAGCATCACGAAGGAATTAAATGAGATATTCAATTTCGAGCAAACCTTCATGATTTCGGCGGAGAAGGGTCACGGAGTTGATAAGCTAAGGCTGTGGTTGGCTAGTATACTTCCTCACGGGCCTTGGTTGTATCCAGAAGAGCAGATAGCGGATTTACCTTTGCGGGTTATTGCTTCTGAGATTACTAGAGAAAAACTTATTCTTAGACTTCACCAAGAGTTACCTTATCAACTTACTGTTGAAACAGAGCGATGGGAAGAAAGACCTGATGGTTCTGTCTTAATAGAGCAGATTATCTATGTTGTTAGAGATGGGCATAAGGGAATTATTTTGGGCAACAAAGGTACCACTATTAAGTCTATTGGACAGGATGCCAGAGTGGATCTCGTTGAGTTCTTAGGCCTTACCGTTCATTTATTACTTAAAGTAAAAGTTCGACCTAACTGGCAAGAAGAAAAAGCCAGATATACTGAAATGGGTCTAAGATATAATGATGGAAATGTATGATTAGGTTAACTTCTGAACTATGGACTCATAGTTATATTACCAGGCTTAGATTGAAAGGCATTCCTTCGTTTGTTACACAAAAAGGTGATCTGAATGCAGGAACAGTTTTTGTTAAATTGAATACGTTAGATGGCTTAGCCACAGCATATCAAAGATCTTTTGATTTGGCTTCTGACAGTAGATCTTGGGTAATATTGCATGAGGGTATTGAGTTAGAGGTTGATAAGAAACTGGACAAGCAAAAAGAATATGATCCTGACATATGGGTAATTGAAGTCGAGGACAAGCAAGGCAGACATTTGCTTAATGAGCCAGGACTCAGTGATTGATGGAATGGAGTGCAGAAGGTTTATTATTGGGTGTGCGGAATTTAGGAGAAACATCCACTATTATCGAAGTTTTTACTCGAGAATACGGAGTTTATTATGGTGTTGTCAGAGGTGGAAAATCTAAGAAAATTGCACCAACCTTACAACCCGGTGCTCAGCTGGATGTTACATGGAGAGCAAGGTTAGAAAATCACCTCGGTGTGTTTAATGCGGAACTGTTAAGTTCAAGGTTTTCAATGGTATTAAATCAGCGAGATTCTTTAGCTGGATTAAACTCTATTTGTAGCCTTTTGAGGTTTTCGTTACCTGAAAGGGATCCTCATCCAGTGCTATACGATCGCACAATTTATCTTCTGGATATGTTAACTAATAACTCAAACTGGCCTTTCCTTTACATGAAATGGGAGCTGGCTTTACTACAGGATATGGGGTTTGGTCTTGACTTAGATCGGTGTGCTGTAACGAATCAGACTGAAAATTTACAATATATCTCACCAAAGTCCGGCCGTGCCGTGTCAAAAAAAGCTGCAGGAAAGTGGGCCGATAAGTTACTGCCCCTGCCTGCTTGTCTTACAGACATCGATAAGAGTTCTGATGCAAACTTAGAAGACGGATTTAAGGTTACAGGGTATTTTTTAAAGAATTGGTTGGCTCCCTTGATGAATGATAAGCCTCTCCCAACATCTAGGGAAAGACTTTTGGATACTCTCAGGCGTAAAGGGGAATTATGAGATATTTGAAGCTAAATTTGTATGATTAATTGAATTTGATAATATTCGCCTAGATATAACGTTCGCTTGAACCTCTGCCGTGCCTTCAAAAATATTAATAATCCTTGCGTCGCACAGAAGACGGCTTGCTGGGTGCTCTATAGCATACCCATGGCTTCCATGAATTTGAAGCGCGTTATCAGCAGCTGACCAGGCTACTCTGGCAGAAAGTAGCTTTGCCATACCTGCTTCCAAGTCACATCTTTTATTATTATCTTTTTGCTCAGCAGCATAATAAGTCAGTTGTCTGCTCACCATTAGTTCAACTACCATCATAGCTAGTTTATTATATACTCTAGGAAACTCTATTATTTTTTTCCCAAATTGATGCCGATCATTAGCGTATTTCATAGCTAGCTCACAAGCCGATTGTGTGATGCCAATAGCCCTAGATGCGGTCTGTATTCTGGCAGATTCAAATGTTTGCATAAGTTGATTGAAGCCAAAACCTTCTTTTTGACCAAGTAAATTTTCTTCTGGTACGTAAAACCCATCAAAAGCAAGTTCAAATTCTTTCATACCCCTATAACCTATTACCTGAATTTCTCCCCCAGTAAGTCCCGTATCAGGAAAAAAATTATTATCATGACCAGGTGTTTTTTCAGCTAGAAACATCGATAACCCCTTGTGGTCAGAAAGTGTTCTGCTTGTTCGAGTAAGTACTGTCATCAACTGGGCACGACTTCCATGAGTAATCCAGGTTTTATTTCCAGTTATCTTGTAACCGTTATTAAATTTAATTGCTTTTGTAGTTAGAGAACCGAGATCCGACCCTGTATTGGGTTCAGTAAAAACAGCAGCTGGTAAAATTTCTCCATTAGCTATTCTTGGGAGCCATTTTCTTTTTTGATTATCAGTTCCTCCACACAAAATTAATTCAGCTGCTATATCGCTACGAGTTCCTAAACTTCCAACGCCAATGTAACCCCTGGATAATTCTTCAGAGACGACACACAAAGCAATTTTTGACAAACCTAGTCCTCCATACTGTTCGGGAATAGACATTCCAAACACACCAAGATTAGCCATTTCTTGGATAAGGCTCATTGGTATTAATTCATCATTAAGATGCCAAGCTTGGGCAAATGGGTCTACTTTTTCGATAGTAAAACGTCTGAATTGATCCCGAATCATATTTAATTCAGAAGTTAAGCCAGTATCACCTGTTAACTCATTTTTAGAAAATTCAGATAAGTTTGAAATTAGAAACTTTTTACAATCTTGCGACGCACCCAAATTAATTAACTTTTCGATATCAGGGTTTTTGAACAAAGGTTGGTTTTCAGCGTCAATTCCGACATCATTTAACCTTACTATTTCACCTTGGGAAATAGGTATGCCACCTTTGATTTGTGCTAGATACTCGCTAAAGGCTATTTGATGAATTATAGTTTCAATTTTTCCTAAACGATTCTCCAACTTCAATTGCAAAGACCATTTTTGCATACGCTCTAGGGCCATATAGTACGTGCATAACCATGCTAAGCTATGATTGAAAGTTTGATGTTCCTCTACGAATTTTTTTTCTGAAGTTTGATTTTCTACGTATTTAGACACACAGGTTATTTTAACTTTGTCTATGATTGAAGAAAGTTCTGTTACTGCAACTTTAGTAGTTGCTAAAAGGTTCGGAATTAACAAAGTTTTATACAAAGAACTTTCTGACGCCACTTAATTACCTTTCAATATATGGTTTTTTGTTTGTAATTATAATTCTTATAAAATTTAAGGTTACTTTAAAGCAATGTCACAAACATCTGCTTCTACATGAGGTAAATATTGTTCAAAGTTCTTATTAAACATTGTTAAGAGTTTTTGCACTTGAGCATCGTAGGCATCTTTATTTGCCCATGTATCACGCGGATTGAGTAACTTATCGGGTACTCCGTTGACAGATTCTGGGACTTCAAAACCAAAGAATTTATCAACACGATAGTTTACTGAACCTAGTGACCCATCAAGAGCAGCAGATAGAAGAGCTCTGGTAGCTTGGATAGGCATTCGTGAGCCAGTTCCATATTGCCCCCCAGTCCACCCGGTATTTACAAGCCAACATTGCACCCGGTTATCGGTAATTTTTTGTCGTAGAAGGTTGCCGTAAACCTCTGGTCTTCTTGGCATAAAGGGTGCTCCAAAACATGTTGAAAAAGTTGGTTGTGGCTCGTTTATGCCACTTTCAGTTCCAGCCACTTTTGAAGTAAATCCTGACAAAAAGTGATAAATTGCCTGAGCAGTTGAAAGTCTTGCTATTGGTGGTAACACTCCAAAAGCGTCACAAGTTAGCATAATTATATTTTTAGGGTGACTTGCTAATGAATTTTCGGAAGCATTAGCTATGTAGTCTAATGGGTATGCGCAACGCATATTAGCACTTATACTGTCATCGTGAAAGTCTAACTCTTTGGTAATCGGATCATACACCATATTCTCGATTACAGTTGCAAATTTTTTGGTAGTAGCAAAAATTTCTGGTTCAGCTTTAGGGTCAAGGTCTATAGTTTTTGCGTAACAGCCACCTTCAAAATTAAATATACCATTATCAGACCAACCATGTTCATCATCCCCTATGAGAGTACGATTAGCGTCTGCTGAAAGTGTTGTCTTTCCTGTGCCAGAAAGTCCAAAAAAGATCGCACTGTCATTTGGGTTATCATGACCATGATTTGCTGAGCAGTGCATAGGCATAATACCTTTTTCAGGTAACAAGAAATTTAATAAAGAAAAAACTGACTTTTTATTTTCACCAGCATACTCTGTTCCACCAATTAGAATTAACTTTTTGTCAAAGTTTATTGCTATAATAACATCGGAACGGCAGCCATGGTTTTTGGGGTTTGCATGAAATTTAGGGCAATTAATTATTGTGTATTGGGGATCAAATCTTACTAACTCACTTAAATTAGGCCTTCTTAACATATGCCTAATAAATAAACCGTGCCAGGCGAGCTCTGTGACTAATCGGACATCGAGCCTATGCTCAGGGTCAGCTCCAGCGTATAAATCATGAACAAAATAATCCCTACCTTTCATATGAGCAAGCATATCTTGATAGAGTATTTCAAAGCTTTCTGATGTCATGGGTGCATTGTTTTCCCACCATACTGAATTTTCATTACCTTCTGTTTTTACAATAAACTTATCATTAGGTGATCTGCCACTGTGTTTTCCGGTAGTGACTAATAGGGTGCCACCATTTCCTAGCTCACCTTCTTCTCTTCCGATCGCTTCTTGGATTAAACCTGGCTCCATTAAGTTATAAAACACATTGTTTAGGTCTTTAATTCCCTGAGACTCAATTGTTTTCTCAGGGTTGAATGTTCCGTGGTTCATCTAATGTCCTTAGTACTTTTAAATTTTACTTTATTAATAGTTGGTTATTATGTTTATTTTTTTAAGATAGAAATCTGTAGAGCTTATTTTTAATATATATAGTGCCATATCAAAATGAAATACCTCATCTGTCAACTGTTAGTCTCCAACATTAGGCTGAATTGTCGCAAGTGGATATAGTAATATTTTAATCGTATATGGCAAGCTTATTTAACGATGAAATTGGGGTGACTTTTAAGGGTATAGTGGGCAAATACTAGGCATGTAGATAAAGTGGTCTAAAATCAATTAAAGTGTATTTTAAAAGTAATAATTTTTAACGAGATGGTTGCGGTGGGTTTCTACTATAATCATAAAACCCTTTACCAGTCTTTTTCCCAAGCCAACCTGCTTCCACATATTTAGTTAGTAATGGACAGGGCCTGTACTTTGTATCGGCTAACCCGTCATGTAACACGGTCATAATAGATAGGCAGGTATCCAAGCCAATGAAGTCAGCAAGTTCAAGTGGACCCATTGGATGATTTGCACCGAGACGCATAGATTCATCAATTGATTTAATTGAGCCTATACCTTCAAAAAGTGTGTAAATTGCTTCGTTTATCATTGGCATCAATACTCTATTTACAATAAATCCAGGGAAATCCTCTGCTTGAGCAGCAGTTTTTCCTAATTTTTTTACTACCGATAGACATGAATCATAAGTTTCTTGATTAGTTGCAATTCCCCTAATAAGTTCAACTAACTGCATTAAAGGCACTGGATTCATAAAATGAAACCCCATAAACTTTTCTGGGCGATCAGTTCTTGACGCAAGTCTTGTTATGGAAATTGATGATGTATTTGAAGTCAGAATTGTATCTTTTTTGAGGTATGGCGTTAGGCTTTCAAAGATAAGTGTTTTAACGACTTCATCTTCAGTTACAGCTTCTATGATAAGATCTGCTCCAGCCACGGTCTCTAATTTTGTGACTGGTTTTAAGTTATCTAAAGCCTCATCACATGAACTTAATGAAATCCTACCATCTTTAACTTGACGTCTTAAACTTGTAACTATTTTTTCTACATTGGTTTCTAATACTTCCTTTGAGATATCAGCAAGTATTACTTTATAACCTACCATAGCCATTGATTGGGCAATTCCACGACCCATTTGTCCTGATCCAACTATCCCAATAGTTTTAATTATCATTTAATATTCTTTCACTTTTACAACTTTGGAGTTGCAAATAAGTTGGTAGAATTAAAGTTTTTCAATTAGCTCTGGCACAAGTTCAAAAAGATCTCCGACTAAGCCATAATCAGCTACTTGGAATATAGGCGCTTCTTCGTCTTTGTTAATTGCAACAATTACTTTTGAGTCCTTCATCCCGGCAAGGTGTTGAATGGCTCCTGAAATGCCAACAGCAATATAAAGATCTGGTGCCACAACCTTTCCTGTTTGGCCAACTTGCCAATCATTGGGGGCATAACCAGAGTCCACTGCGGCTCTAGATGCTCCGACCGCAGCACCTAGCTTGTCTGCTAGTTTTTCTATTAGGTCAAAATCATCTTTGGAGCCAACCCCTCGACCTCCTGACACTACACTCCCTGCCGATGTTAATTCTGGGCGATCATTAGTTGCTACCATATCTTCCATCCATTGACTCAATTGTTGGCTACTAGATGTTGATATTTTTTCAACCTCAGCCGAGCCATTTTGATCAGTTGCATCAAAGTTAGCCGTTCTAACGGTAATGACTTTTTTTTGATCCGTGGATTGTACTGTTTGTATTGCGTTCCCTGCATATATTGGGCGTTCAAAAGTATCAGGTTCAATGACTGCTGTTATATCTGACATGATCATTGAATCAAGAAGTGCTGCTACCCGTGGTAGTATATTTTTTGCTCCAGCCGTTGATGGGGCAACTATATGACTGAATTTATCTGAAAGTGATATAATCAAATCAGAAAGAGGCTCAGCCAAGTCATGACCAAGGTATGGAGACTCAGCATATAATACTTTTGCAACCCCACTTAGTTTTGCGGCTGACTTTGCAGCATTTTCGGTGTTTTCACCTGCACACAGAATAGTGACATCGCCCATTTTTTTTGCGGCTGTTAGTGCTTTTGCAGTAGCGTCTTCAGCTAATTCACTATTTGATAATTCTGCTATGAGAAGGACTGCCATTTAAATAACTCCTGCTTCTTCTTTAAGTTTTATTAGTAGTTCATCTACGGACCCAACTTTTACACCTGCTTTTCTGGTCTCAGGCTCTCGAGTATTGATAATAGATAGTCGTGCTGTCAGATCAACTCCGTAGTCTGAAGGGACTTTTTCGTCCAGCTGTTTTCTTTTCGCTTTCATTATATTTGGAAGAGAGGCGTATCTGGGTTGATTCAGCCTTAGATCAACAGTTATAATTGAAGGAAGGGATACTTTTATTGATTGAAGGCCTCCATCCACCTCTCTAGTAACTACTGCTTCTTTTGCCTCAATATTTAACTCAGATACAAATGTTGCTTGGGACCAACCTAAAAGGGCAGATAACATTTGTCCTGTCGCGTTCATGTCATTATCTATTGCTTGCTTACCGCAGAGTACTAGGCCTGCAGCTTCCTCCGTAATAATTTCTTTTAAAAGCTTAGCCACTGTAAGAGGTTCTATGTCTTGATGCACGTCTTCTGATGCAACAACCAATATAGCTCTATCTGCACCCATTGCCAAAGCTGTTCTCAAGGTTTCTTGATTTTGCTTCACTCCGACTGACACGGCAATTACTTCAGAAACCTTTTCTGCTTCCCTTAGTCTAATAGCCTCTTCTACAGCAATCTCGTCAAAAGGGTTCATTGACATTTTGACATTGGTAAGATCGACACCTGATCCATCCGCTTTTACACGGACTTTAACATTATAATCTATGACGCGTTTAACTGGTACTATCACCTTCATTAATGGTAACCCCTTATAATTAACCATGGTTTTTTTAACCCAGGTAAGTTTTGTTTACATAATTTTTTTTAAAAAAAATAGGACAAAATCGACGCGTCTAAGGATTATGGCGTCGGATTTAACAACAAAATTAATCAAACAATCTTTAGAACTCATAAATTTAGCGGTTTGCACCAGGGACCCACAATATGTCGTCCTTTCCGTTAGAGTTTGCCACCCTTGCTGCCACGAAAAACCAGTCACTAAGCCTATTTAAATATTGAATTGAGTGAGCATTCACTGTCTCGCTCTCAGATAGTTCAACGGTTAAACGTTCTGCTCTCCTTGAGACGGTTCTGCATAAATGTAAATGTGCTGCTAGTTTGGATCCCCCAGGTAAAATAAATGACCTCAAAGGTTCAATATTTTTATTCATAAGGTCAATTTCAGTTTCCAACCTTTTGACTTGATTGCTAGTCATTCTTAGTGGTTGATATTGAGCTTCGGCGTCCTTCTGGTGATCAGGTCTACACAAATCAGCCCCTAGATCAAAAAGGTCATTTTGGATGACAGCAAGTTGGGTAGATATTAGTGTGCTTTCCGTATATAATTTAGCGAGACCTACAGTAGCGTTTGTTTCGTCAACTGTTCCGTAAGCGGACACTCTTAAAGAGTGTTTTGCTACTCTATTGCCATTTCCGAGAGAAGTTTCTCCAGAATCCCCAGTTTTTGTATAGATTTTACTTAGTGTGACCATTTAATTAGTTTCCAATGTTTTTGATTAAGACGAATAGTAAAACAAGAATTATCGCAAGAGCTTGGGCCCCTATTCGATAACGCATAATCCTATTAGAGTATTTACGGTTGAATTCACCACCTTTTGCAAAAGTCCCAATCCCTATCAGTAATATAATTAAGACTACGAGAGCTGCTATTATAACTATATAAAAAAGTGGATCTTGTACCATTTGAGACCTTTTAATTTTTTTTACTGTTTAACTGATTAAGAATTTTTCCGATAGATAGAGTTAAATTTTTGAAATTAAAAGATCTAACCATTTAGTAGGTAGTATTTTTTTCATATAATACATGAAGTATGTTGGAGTTGTTACAAAGTACCGTGCTTTTGGTTTTGGGCTCTCAAGGGCATGAATTACTTTCTTGGAGACAGCGTTTGCAGGTAGTTCAAAGGAATCGAGTCCATTTTCTTTGTACAATCTTGGTATAAGGAACTTTCTATAATCATCAACCCGATAAGATTGCTCCCATTTAACCCATTTTTCAAATTTAGGTATAGAATTTTTTCTTATCAGAGATGTTATTGGACCAGGTTCAATTAAAATAACCTTAATATTTGTGTTTATTAGCTCAACTCTTAGTGTGTCAGATAGGCCCTCAATAGCGAATTTTGTTGAATTGTAAGCTCCTCTAAATGGTAGTGCTACTAAACCTAGTACAGATGAGCAATTAACAATTCTTCCATACCCTTGATCCCTCATTATAGGAATGCTCAAACGAATTAGTTCGTGATAACCAAAAACATTTGTTTGAAAGATATCTTTTAGGGCGCCAGTACTTATGTCTTCTAAGGCACCTGGAGTTGCGAAAGCTCCATTGTTAAATATAGCATCTAGAGTTCCCCCTGTTACTTCAAGACAGCTTTGCAGAGCTGTCTTTATTGTTTTTTCTCTTTGATAATCAAGTAAGAAGCTTTCAATACCTTCATTTTTAAGTTTATTGCAGTCTTTTTGTTTTCTGCAGGTAGCAAAAACTTTCCATCCACGTTTGTGAAGAATTTTCGCAGTAGCGTATCCTATTCCTGAAGAGCAGCCTGTTATTAAAATAGATTTCTTCTGCATTTTTATCCTTTGTTTTGATGGGTGCTTCAGAGAGTTAGTAAAACAGATATATATAGGTTTAAATAGTTAAAGTTTGTATTAAAATTAAGTTATGATAAAGGATTGCTTTACCACAGTAATTACCTTGGATAGACAGCATTTATGGTAGACATTTTTAATGACCCTAATGATCAAACTACAGAAGTTACAGAAACTCTGCGAAGAGCCATAGGGGATCGTTATTTAAAGTACGCATTATCAACAATTATGAATCGAGCTCTGCCTGATGCTCGAGATGGTTTGAAACCTGTACACCGCAGAATTCTTTTTGCGATGCATGAACTTAAACTTTCATCAAACGGTGGTTTTAGGAAGTCGGCAAAGATCTCTGGAGATGTAATGGGGAATTACCACCCTCACGGTGATCAGGCCATTTATGATGCTTTGGCTCGGTTAGCTCAGGAATTTAGTGTTCGGTATCCGCTTGTTGATGGCCAAGGAAATTTTGGAAATATTGATGGAGATAACCCAGCGGCACCGAGATATACGGAAGCCCGCATGACAAAAGCTGCTGAATTACTTTTGGAGGGGATTTCTGAAGATGCAGTTGACTTTCATGATAATTATGATGGGACTTTGCGAGAGCCGATCGTTTTGCCGGCAACCTTCCCTAACCTTCTGGCGAACGGTTCTAGCGGCATAGCAGTTGGGATGGCGACTAATATTCCACCCCATAATGTAATTGAGTTGTGCTCAGCATGCTTGCATCTAATAAAAGCACCTAATGCTCGAGATGAGACTCTTGCAGACTATATTCCTGGCCCAGATTTTCCTACTGGAGGGATAATAGTTGAGTCCGAAGAGAGTATACTAAATTCCTATAAGGTAGGGCGCGGGTCTGTTAGATTAAGAGCTAAGTGGGTCTTAGAAGAATTGCCTAGGGGGCAATGGCAGATAATTGTGACTGAAATCCCATATCAAGTTCAAAAATCGAGACTTATTGAAAAAATAGCTGAACTAATACAGACCAAAAAAGTTCCAGCTCTTGGAGATGTTCGAGACGAATCTGCAGAAGATATAAGAATTGTTCTTGAACCAAGAGTAAAAAATATATCGGCTGAAGCTCTAATGGAAACAATGTTTCGTTATTCAGATTTAGAAATTAGATTTAGCATGAACATGAATGTTCTTATTGATGGCCTAACCCCAAAGGTTTGTTCATTAAAGGAACTATTAAGGGCATTCCTAGACCATCGTCAGGTTGTATTAATTAGAAGGTCTAGATTTAGATTAGAAAAGATTGATCATAGATTAGAAGTTCTAGAAGGTTTTATAGTCGCTTTTCTTAATCTAGATAGGGTCATAGATATTATTAGATACGATGAAGACCCGAAGAGCGCTTTAATGCACGAAGATTGGGGAGATGATTTTACACGAGCTACGTCAGAATTTGATTATATTCCAGTTAATAAAACTCTGTTAAAGGATCCGTCTCTCAGTGAGTTACAGGCAGATGCAATATTAAATATGCGCCTTAGATCTCTTCGTCGTTTGGAAGAAATAGAGTTACGCAAAGAACGCGATAAACTTATGCTAGAGCGTGTGTCGCTGGAAGACCTTCTTGATAGTGAGGAGTTGCAATGGTTAGCAATAGGAGATCAAATAAAACATACAAAAAAGATATTTTCTGCTGACCCCATAAACTCCAATAGGAAGACAATTTTTGAGAAGAAGAAGGATATTGAAGAGATGTCCTTTGAGGCGATGGTTGAGAAAGAGCCTGTAACCGTTGTGTGCTCAAAGATGGGCTGGGTTAGATCTATGCGTGGACATATAGAACTTGATCAAGATCTAAAGTTTAAAGATGGTGATGAGAAGGGTTTTATCTTTCATGCAGAATCGACAGATAGAATTTTAATTTTTGGTTCAAATGGAAGATTTTATACTATCCCATGTTCTAACCTGCCTAAAGGGCGGGGAATGGGAGAACCGGTTAGGCTAATAGTTGATCTTCCAAACGATGTGACTATCGTGGATATCTTTGTGCATGACCCAATGAGTAAATTGCTGTTAGTATCGGGTTTAGGCGATGGTTTTATTGTTAGAGAGACGGAGGTTCTTGCTCAGACTAGAAGTGGTAAACAGGTCTTAAATTTACAAGAGAACTCAGTTGCAGTTATCTGTCATCGTATTTGTGGGGATCACGTAGCTGTAGTCAGCACTAATGGAAAACTATTAGTCTTTTCAACTTTAGAGCTCCCTGAAATGAGTCGTGGTAAAGGTGTCCGGTTACAAAAGTATAACTCTTCAAAAGGTCGGCAAGGTTCTTTGGCCTTAGATGGAGGTCTTTCTGATTTGACGACTTTCAATTGGTCTGACGGTCTTTCTTGGAATACTGGTGGTGGAAAAAGTCGAAATCAGGTCGATATGACTACATGGTTATCAAAAAGAGCTGGTGTTGGTCGCAAATCACCGCACGGTTTTCCTAAACAAAATAAATTTTTGTAGAAGTTCAATGTCAGAAAAGTTTTATGTATAATTTGAATACGGCTCTTGATTTTTTTTTAAAAAAATATATCTCGCATCTGGAGTGCTAGAAAAATTTCATAAATCTAAAACAAGATAAGAGGATTTGATAATGGCTAAAGAAAAGTTTCAACGTAATAAACCGCATGTTAACATTGGTACGATCGGTCACGTAGATCATGGTAAGACTACACTAACGGCAGCGATTACAAAGTACTTTGGA
>CAJIZW010000048.1 GCA_905181985.1 uncultured Paracoccaceae bacterium
ATAGATGAACAAAAAGAGTGAATAGTTTGAATCTTTAATCCACCAGGTGTTTCAACTGCCTGAGCAAACAAGCGCCGAGAATTTGAAAGATACTTTGTACTTATATTACTGTCAGGCAACCCAAGTAGTAAAAGGTTTTCCCTTAACTCAGTGTCAGGCATCATTGACCAACTTCCAAGTCGTGAGAACAATCTATTTTGCATTTCGTTTGCTGCGGCCTTTGTGTATGTAAGGCACAGAATTCTCTCTGGCAAAGTACCGTTTAACAAAAGTCTAGCTACTCTATCTGTTAATACTTTGGTTTTCCCTGACCCAGCATTGGCTGATAGCCAAGTGGAGGTATCTGGTTTTGAAGCTAGAATTTGTTGTTGAGTTGCATCTGAGGTAGTCATTCGCCAACCACCTCTGATTCAGGCTTTTGAGTATGGTCCCATTCACCAAACCTCGAAAGATGATCATACTCACCCTCCCACCTGGTTTCAAACACAGCTCGCCTTGCAGAGTAGCCACGGGACCGGTCATTATAACTTGATATTAGAACACAAAAATTATCAAATACTTCAATTAAATCCTTGTTATCTAGTGCATTTTTCTGATCTTTTAATCTAGATGATAAATCGATGTAATACGCTTCTTTTACCACCTTTTTATTTAACGTCTTTATACCACCTTTAACTAAAATTAACGCTAAAAGTTGTAATTGCTTGTCAAAATACTCCTGTTTTTTTTCAGACGGTATCAAACCAGTTTTATAGTCATAGATAATTAAATCCCCATTTGATTTTTGATCTACTCTGTCAAAAACACCATTTAAAATGAAGTTTAAATTTTTAATTTCTATTTCCGCTTTGACCTCTGTTAGAATAGGCTTTGTATCTTTACGCCTAATACCTTCTGAGGAAATGAAGGCATCCGTAAAACTATCAATTTTTTTCTGCCAACCTACCCTTGAAGATAATGAGGGTGCAAGAACTTCTAAAACCTCTCTGGAAATATCTATCAAAAGTTTGTGGGGTTGGTCGGGCCACTGATGTAAAGTTGATTTTATAAGTTGCTCCATTATTTTATGAATTGCCTGACCCCGCAATGCTGCGTCAGAGGCAACACTTAAGGGTTTCAATGGTACTAATTTCAAAATGTGTTTCGCGTAAATCGCATACGGATCACGAATTAAACGTTCAATTTGAGTTACGGATAATTTCTTTGGTCTACTGGAAACTGGTGGCTGTGGGGATGGTCTTTTTGAAGATTTAATTTGTTCATGCGGTTTTTCAAACTCATTACTTAATTTTAACCAGAAATTTCCACGCTCTCTCATTTCATCTAAAGGAAAGCATTGACCTTTAGGCAAGCCACTTAGTAGATTGAACAACCTATTAAGCCATCTTGACGGCACAGTTTCTGATTCAGAATTTCGTTTTGATCTTGTAAGCCAAACTTCCGAAGAAGCGATGGCCTGCTGAAAGTCATGTGCTGAAAGCCCGATAAGGCGTTCAGGTAGTGGCAAGCCAGCTTCACGGCGCATTTGGCGGTTTATCCAAGGGTCGGGAGTAGGTGTTGAGGGCCAAACTCCATCATTAAGGCCTCCCAAAATTACTAGATCTGAGGCGTTAACGCGAGCTTCTTGAGTGCCCCAAATCATTATGTCTGGGCGGGAAATGAAGGATGTACGAACTGTAGCTTTACTTAAGACATGATAGATTAGATTGACATACTGGTTGGGGTCCATTTCCCCACCAAAAATCGCTGCATCTTCTAACTCGTTAATTACCTCTAACAATCTTTTTCCATCCTGTGTAGCCCATGGGGTTTTTGTTTCGTTACCATTTGGACCGTTGATCAAGAGTTTGGTTGTTTCAGAGTGAATGCGAATATGTTTTTCTAGTGTTTGATTTTTAATGTTGGTTAAATTTTCTAGACAAGCGAATACCCAAGTAATCCAGTTGGCTGTATCCTTTTCGTCATTTAATGTTTTAGCCCAACTTAAGATAGTACTTTTATTTGGAAATTTTGCTTTTCCTCTTAATAGAGATAACTCTAAATTTCTAGTTTTTATAAGGTGCATTCTTCGTGCTTCTAAGCAGACAAGTGGGTGCTTTAGGAGTGCCATAAAACTCTCAGATGTTATTTTCTTGCCTATTAACTTTGAGGATTTTAGAAAAAGTCTACCGGACACACTTAATGAAAGGGGTGTTCCAGCGGCATCATCTACTTCAATACGCCACTGTTTTAATGTTGCGGATATTCTCCTTGCTAAAAGCCTATTTGGGGTGATTACAGTGCATGACTTTTTATTTTCTAATGCCTCTCTAATTTTAAGAGAAATAGAAAGGGCTTCAAGCCTCTCTGATGGAGCCTCAAGAATTGTTATACCCTGAGTTGCAGCAGATATATTTTTTAGTTTTGGAGCTTCCCTTATCCAGCTATCAGTTACCGGTGCTGGTTGCAGAGCTAAAGAAATAAGCTTATTTCGTGGTTCATTGTATGGACTTATTTGCGTCCATTTATCAACTTCTGAAAACTTAATACCTAACTCTGATAGAAGTGATTTTAAACGGTATTGGGGGTGATCTTCAATTGATGAATTCGAAGACTTGGAATCTCCAAGAGTATTCCAGACAAGTTCTGACATGTCAAAGTCGACACCTGGAAGAATCACTGCACCGCAAGGGAGTTTTGTTACAAGTTTAATAAATTTTTGAGTTGTTCCTCGTGAACCTGTGGAGCCGGCTATTATAATTGGATTTAGGGGTGGCTCTTTAATCCATTTTTCTTCTAAAAGGTCTATTATGAGCCTCTGACGCCGCTCTTCAGTAACAATACTATTAAGGTCAAAATATTGATTAATTAGTTTGAAAAATTTTTTATTTCTGGCCCAGTATTGAGAGTAATTCTGTACGTCTAAATCCACTAGGGTGTCTGGTGATAAACCTTCCTCATGTAGCTGCTGGATTAAGTTTGCTAAACTATCGGCTAACTCAAAGCAAGAGTTAGGTGATCCCATATCAGGTTCTAATTCAATAAATTTTGATATTAATTGTGCTAACTCAAGTCGTATACCTAATGGATTTCTTGAAGGTTTTATTTTTGAAAACCTTGGATCATTTGATAGGTCATTTAGGGTTAATAAGCGAGGTAAAATAGTGGCATCAGAATTTGTTAATTCGTCTTTTACTTTTTGGCGCATCCGGTTTGAGTTAACATAAATTTCAATTTCTGCCATTGCTTCAGGAGAACTACCTTTTAACCGCTGGCTTAGTCCACAAACAAATTCTTTGGGGAAGTCTACCCCTGGAGGAAGCCCAAAAAAAAGAGATTTTTCAGATTTTTCAAACATTTTAGTTCACATATCCACTAAGGTACTTTTAACAGTTTTTCAGCCTTTTTTATGCCAACAGGCGTTCCAACATCGATCCAACTTCCTGAGTACTCTAGACCATATATCGTTTTCTCTGAAATCATCTTGTCCCACATGATATTAAGAGAAAAGTTTGTGAGGTTCATTTTTGAAAAACGGTTGGTTTTAATAATTTGCGCTCCGGTATAAATCGAACCTGAGTTAGTTCGCTTGAGTAAGTTATTTTGATCTATAGAAAAATCACCTTTTTTGGGGTGGTCAAGATTTTTTTCTTGTGGAGCAAGTAAGAGCAAAGCCTCCATATATGTGGGGTCCCAAGCTTTTTCTAAAATATCTAATGGGTTATTACCTTTATAAATAGAGTCAGAATTTAGAGTAAAGATAGCGTCACTTTTTATCAATGGAAGAGCATTTTTAAGCCCTCCACCTGTTTCATAAATATTAGGTTCTTCAACTATAACTGTAACATTTGAGTATTTTCTTAAATGCTTTCTTATTAATTCATGTTTATAATGTGTGTTTACGATAGCTGTCATATTAGGTTTTTGTAGTAATGATAAAGTATGATCAATTAGGGTTTTACTCCCTACTTTTATCAGTGGTTTAGGAATGGAAACAGTTAGTTTTTTCATTCGAGTACCAAAACCCGCCGCGAATATCATTACCTCTGTTAATTCAGGATACATGAGATTTTTTTATTCTTTGGATTATATCAGTATTTGGTTCTGGAAAAGAATCTCTAATTAGTGAGCTAAGGTCTCCTAGGGCGGGATGCCGTAGATCTTCAATTAGTTTTCTCCAAACGTCTGGAATAAATGTTAGATAGTGCATCTTATCGTCTCTTACTGATAGTCGAGTAAAGACACCTAGTATACGTAAATTGCGTTGTGCGCTACAGACAGAGAAACCATACTCAAAGGCTTCAGTGTTTAGGTTAGTATTCAAAAGGTAATGGTCTAAGCACTTACGCTTGATTTCTGGGCTGACATCTCGTCGAATATCGTTAAGTAATGATGCAAGATCATAAGCGGGATGCCCCAGCATTGTGTCTTGGAAATCTAATATCCCAACACGCTGACTATCCTGTTTGTAATTTAACCAAATTAAATTTTCTGCATGGAAATCTCGGTGAACCATGATGTGTGGGGTATCCATTACGTCAATTAAAGAGGCATTCAACAATTTATAAAATTCAGTTTTTAAACTACAGTTGGGTGGCTCCGCTAAACCGTACTCCAAATACCAGTCTAAAGCTAAAAGCGATTTATTGGCCATGTCTGTACTATTATAAACACCAAGGCCTTTTGACGGAGTAGCATGATATAAATGGATTAAATTGTCAGTTGCATTTATATAAAACTCTAACTCATTAGAAGGGTTCTCAATTAACATTTTGGAAAATAAATCTTTCCCAAAATCTTCTAAGATTAAAAAACCGTTCGGGATATCGCTGTAATAGATTTTTGGTACACTTAACCCAATTTTTTGAAAGTACTCACAAATTTTTATAAATGGTTTTACATCTTCTCCATCCTCTGATGGAGCATCCATTAGAATTGAAGTGCCGTTTGTACAACATGTTAACCGCTCATAGCGTCTACTTGAGGCATCTCCTGCTATTGGAGTGCGTTTAGCATTTTCCCATGGTGATCGAGAAAGAAAAATATTTGTAAGGTTCTCACGATTAGGGTTCATTTTTAAAATTCTTACTTATTAATTTTAAACCATTCATTATTTTTTTATCCTTACACATTATATTACAAATTCGAGAGGTATCTGAATGATACTTAAAATTAATATGAATTGCATTTACTGGGAGATAGTTTTTTAATTTTTCTGGCCACTCAACAATACAAATTTCATTTCCGAAAGCCTCTGAAAGGCCCAGTTCGGTTAAGTCGTCTGTTGAAAGTAATCGGTAAAGGTCAGCATGCCAAATTTCTGAACTTGGGGTTTGATAGGTCTGTACTAATGTGTACGTAGGTGACGGTACGTCTTCAATAATCCCATGTTTTGATAAAAGTTGTTGTATATATTTTCGTGCAAAGAAAGTTTTACCTGCTCCAATCTCTCCATAGAGCAAAATTGTTGTACTGGTTGAGCTGCTATCAGCTATTTGTCTTGCAAGAAGGCTTGTTTTATCTTCTGAAGGAAGCAGGATCGATGTCCCGAGTTGTAAATTGGATTCATTCATGGAGTTATTTCTTTAGAAAGTTTCTATAAATTACTAGATTAATTTTTTCAACAGAACTTAAGTTTCAAATTGTTGGTTTTCTCCCAATGCAATCATCCTATTTTGGTTTGTCTCTTCGATAATATTGCGGACCCAAGTTACTTCTGCTACGGCGCCTCTTAATTGAGCTTTATGTTTCTTTTCATATTTTAGATCAGAGCCATTAGAGAAAGAAATTTGTGCTCCTGATCGCTCTAGTAGTGTTTTTGCAATAAATAGACCTAAACCCATGCCTTCATATTCAGAGTGTGAATCTTTAGAGGTAAAAGTATCTCGCCGCCGAATGAAGGGATCACCAATTCTTCCAAATATGTCGGCGGGATATCCATCCCCATCATCACAGATTCGTACACTAATTGTATGTTCATTCCAAGTAGTATCAATCCATATTTCAGCTTTAGCAAAATCAACTGCATTTTGAATTAAATTTCTTACCCCATGAATTATTTCTGGTTTTCTATGAATATAGGGAATATTTTCATTTTTGTTTTTTTGAGATGTGTGAGATAAATTAATTACCTTATTACGTTTCGAGTGAGGTTCAGCAGCTTCTTCAATCAGATTTGTAATAGGAACTATTTTTACTTGCAGATCATCTTTCCCATTTCTTCCCATAGAGTCTAAGATCACTTTACATCTTTGCACTTGCTCACGAATTAATACTGCGTCCTCCCTTAACTCCTTATTATTTTTTAAGTCTTCTATTAATTCAGTACTAGCAAGATTTATTGTTGCTAGTGGTGTTCCTAATTCATGTGCTGCAGCAGCAACGACACCACCCAAATCAGTAAGTTTTTGCTCTCTACTTAGAGCCATTTGAGTTGCGAGGAGTGCTTGGCTCATTAAGTGTGTTTCTGAAGTTACTCGCCTGGCATAAAAAGCTAAAAACACTATACCAATCATTAATGCTATCCAAAAGCCGGCAATAAATAAAAATGGAAGTTTTATAACTATACCTGATTGCATAATTAATGGCACATGATCAAAAGCAAGTATGCTTACTAAAACGATTGCTAAGCCACTTATGAAAAAAGTTGAAAACGGTCGTAAGGTCATTGCAGAAACTGTAACAGGGGCTAAAATAAGAATTGAAAACGGGTTGTTGAGCCCACCAGTTAAGTAAAGTAAGACAGCTAATTGAATAAGATCAAAGAGTAGCATTACTAAAAAATCGCGTTCTGGTAATCGACGGTTTTCTGGGAAGATAAATGTGGCTACTAAATTTATTAAAACTGAGGCTACAATGGCTAATATACAAAGTGTAAGATCTATCTGGAGCCCTATAATGAACTTTGAAATGAGAATAGCGGTAACTTGCCCAATTACGGCAAGCCACCGTAGTATGATTAAGGTGCGAAGTCGTACAAGGCCACTCCTAGCACTCTGTGCATAAATGCTTGCATAATTCATACTCATTTAGTTGGAATATTTCTAAAAATCATAATAAGAGAATGATACTCGTAGAAAGGTTGCCGATCAACTAATTGTATCTAAATTGGAGACTAAAAATGAAAAAGAATTACCTTATGCTGTCTGCGGGTTTGATCATATCGGTGATATTAGTTCTTAATGGAGTGATTTTTTATAAAAAATATAACAACGAAGCCTCTTTATGTTCGCCAGGAAATATTTCAGGTAAAGCAAGTATTGGAGGAAATTTTAATTTAGTAGATGAAAATGAGAAGTCGGTTAGTAACATAGACGTGATAGATGTACCTGCCCTGGTATATTTTGGTTATACCTTTTGCCCCGATATATGCCCTATAGATGCTATGAGAAATGCAGAGGCCACAGAGCTTTTATTTGCGCAAGGTGTAAAGATAAAACCGATATTTATTACAATAGACCCAGAGAGAGATACTCCGGAAGTGCTTAAAGACTTCACAGAGTTAATGCATCCGGAGATGCTTGGACTAACGGGGAGCTTAAAACAAATAAAAGCTGCTTCGATAGCATATAGGACTTATTATCAGAAGCAGGTTTCTGAAGATGAGTTTTATTTTATGGACCATTCTACGCTCACTTATTTCTTAACTCCAGAAAAAGGTTTTGTTGATTTTTTTAGGAGGGAGGATTCCCCTAAAAAAATAGCAGAAACAATTACATGTCATTTGACAAAAACCTAATTACCACAGCATTTAAGTTACGATAGAACTATTAAGTTATTTTCCTTGAAACAATGTAGAGGTTGTGGGAGTAAATAGTTATGGTTGAACGACTTTTAAACGAAATTGGCAAAGATAACTCGTTATTAATAGTTGATGATGATGAGCCATTTTTAAGAAGATTATCTAGGGCGATGGAGAAGCGTGGATTTTCTCCAGAAACAGCGGATAGTATTGCTGCAGGTAAAGCAATAGCAACAGCGCGTCCTCCTGCGTACGCTGTAGTTGATCTTCGTTTGACTGATGGAAATGGTTTGGATGTAGTAGAGATTTTAAGAGATAAACGTCCAGATTGTAAGGTAGTTATATTAACAGGTTATGGAGCTATAGCTACTGCAGTTGCAGCTGTAAAAATTGGTGCAACGGATTATTTATCAAAACCGGCCGACGCTAATGATGTAACTAATGCGTTACTAGCAGTCGCTGACGGTTTACCACCACCACCAGAAAACCCAATGTCTGCTGATCGCGTAAGGTGGGAGCATATTCAACGTGTTTATGAACTTTGCGATAGAAACGTTAGTGAAACCGCTCGTCGTTTAAATATGCATCGTAGAACTCTTCAGAGAATTTTAGCTAAAAGATCTCCTAGATAATTATCAAATGTAATAGTTCTTCAAACTTTTCAATAAATTTAGACTTAACGACCATAGGTTGTCTCAAAACTAATTCTTGATAATTAAAGAACTCATCAGGTGGAACTCCAAAAAATTTGTTTGCTTCATCTATACTAAACCCTGCGATTAGTGTGGCTTCCAGCCAGGCAGATATTTTATCTGCTTTTTTTATCTGAAATTTAATATTTGAAGGGACCTTTGCTGGCAAACCAAACCTGATGTGTATAGCTTCGATAAGCTTATCTTCTAGTTGTGAATAATTTGGACCAATAGCGGCTTTCACAGGTGAAATCATATCTCCAATTACGTACTCAGGGGCATCGTGAAGCAGTGCTGCGAGCTTCCAATTGTTTGACACTTTTGGGTTAAGTTTAAAAAATATTTTTTCGACGAGTAAGGAGTGTTCTGCAACAGAGTATGGAAAATTTCCTTCTGTTTGACCATTCCACCGTGCGACAAAGGAAAGACCATGAGCAATATCTTCAATTTCAATATCCATGGGGGACGGGTCAAGAAGATCCAATCTTCTACCTGAAAGCATTCGTTGCCATGCGCGAGGTGTTTTCATAAAGCTTCCTAGTAAAGAATAATAAGTTGTTTTTTGATAATCATGATTGCAGATTCCTTTAGCAAATGTTAATCGGTTTTTCAAACCTAAAGAGGATAAAGCAATGAAGCATGATTATATCGTAAAAGACATCTCACTGGCAAGTTTTGGGAGAAAAGAATTAGTAATTGCTGAAACAGAAATGCCAGGCTTAATGGCACTGCGTGAAGAATATAAAGATTTAAAACCTCTTAAAGGAGCACGGATAGCAGGGTCGCTTCATATGACTATTCAAACGGCAGTTTTAATAGAAACACTTATAGAACTTGGTGCAGAAGTTAGGTGGGCGTCTTGCAATGTTTTTTCTACGCAAGATCACGCCGCAGCGGCAATAGCAGCGGGAGGGACACCAGTGTTTGCCATAAAAGGAGAAACACTGCCAGAATACTGGGATTATGCTGACAAAATATTTGATTTTGATGAAGGAACTTGTAACTTGATTTTAGATGATGGTGGAGACGCTACATTGTATATCCTGCTTGGGGCTAGGGTTGAAGCAGGTGAAGAAGAGTTAATTTCCATACCAAAATCAGAAGAAGAGGAAGCTCTTTTTGCTCAAATTAGGTCACGAATTTCAAAGAATCCAGGTTGGTTTGCGAAGCAACGCGATGCAATTAAAGGTGTTTCAGAAGAAACTACAACAGGTGTTCATAGATTATATGAACTAGTCAAAGAGGGCTTACTGCCTTTTCCAGCAATCAACGTTAATGATTCAGTCACAAAATCCAAATTTGACAATAAATATGGTTGTAAAGAGAGTTTAGTAGATGGAATTAGGCGGGCGACAGACACTATGATGGCAGGAAAAGTTGCTGTTGTGTGTGGGTATGGGGATGTTGGTAAAGGTTCTGCCGCGTCACTTAGTGGTGCAGGTGCGAGGGTTAAAGTTACAGAAGTTGATCCAATATGTGCACTCCAGGCTGCAATGGATGGCTTTGAGGTGGTACTATTAGAAGAAGAGATTGCAAAGGCAGATATCTTTATTACAACCACTGGTAATAAAGATGTAATTAGAATTGAACATCTACGTGGTATGAAAGATATGGCTATTGTTGGAAATATTGGCCATTTCGATAATGAAATCCAAGTTGCAGCCTTAAAAAACCATAAATGGACAAATATAAAAGACCAAGTAGATATGATAGAAATGCCTTCAGGCTCCAGAATTATTTTACTTTCTGAAGGACGGTTACTTAATCTTGGTAATGCCACTGGACATCCATCATTCGTAATGTCTGCATCGTTCACAAATCAAGTTTTGGCTCAAATTGAGCTTTGGACTCAAGGATCTAAATATAAAAATGAAGTATATATTTTGCCTAAGAAATTAGATGAAAAAGTAGCTCGCCTTCATTTGGACAAAATTGGAGTTAAGCTTACAAAGCTTCAAGATGATCAAGCTGACTATATTGGTGTAGGAAAAGATGGACCATTTAAAGCAGAGCATTATCGCTACTAAAGGTTAATAATTTCGCTACAGTTCATAAACTTTTGTTGTCTTAATTTCGGTTGTCAGCCTTTGGCCTAATCGTTACGATCTTTATATCTGCTTAAGGTCAAACTTCTAGCTAAAATTTAAAAGGCCAATATTGTATTAAACTCTAACTCTATATTGTTTAATTTTATCACAGAGTAATTTAGTTATTCTTTAGCTAGTGGCCTCTCTAGTAAAGTGCTTAATACCAAGCCCACAGATTTGGAGCCATCAATGATGTCGACAACTCCTTTGGTAATCGGCATATCTACGCCATGTTTTGTTGAAAGTTTTAATACTGCCCGTGCAGTCGCTATGCCTTCTACAGTAGAACTAAGTTTAGTACCGAGGTTTGCACCGATAGAAAAGCCATAAGAAAAATTTCTTGATTGAGGGGAAGTGCAGGTTAGAACCAAATCCCCTATCCCGGAGAGTCCATAAAGAGTTTCCTGTTTGGCTCCAAGCTTTGTTGCAAGTTTAACGATTTCTGAAAAACCTCTTGTTAAAAGAGCTGATCTTGCGCTGTCTCCAAAACCGGCACCGATGCATAAGCCGCAAGCTATCGCAATTATATTTTTTAATGCGCCACCTAACTCGGCACCAATAGGATCTGATGACAAATAAAGCCTAATTGAATCAGTAGATAAAGTTTTCTGTAACTCGATTCCTAGTTGTTTGTTTCCAGTCGCAATAGTTAGGCCCGTTGGTAAACCTATTGCAATATCAGAAGCAAAGCTTGGCCCTGTTAAAATAGCCGAAGAACCACCAATTGTATTCTTTATAACCTCTGTTGGACCATTTTTTGTTTCCAGATCAATGCCCTTACAGCACGCTACTGCTACTTTTGGTTTTTGATGCAGGTTTTCTAAATATTTAGTTAAATTTTGCATAGGTATAGCTAATATAAGTACATCCTCTCCACTAAGGGAAGTCGCGTTATTACTAATCTTGAGAGATTTTGGAAGAGAAATTCCAGGTAGATAGTCTGTGGTACGGTTTTCAACTAATTTGGTAGGGTTGCGACTAATTAGCGTAACATCTTTACCAGCTTTATGGAATACAAGAGCTAAGGCTGTACCGAAGGCACCTGCGCCACTTATGAAAATACGTGTCATGCCTTTCTACCTTTTTTCCCGTATCCAATCAGGGCTGGTGCGGATTCGTCTAGAGGCCAGCGAGGGCGAGCTCCAAGAGACATATCATCTCTTATCCCAAGTCTATAGTATTCTATCCCAGCCCATGCAATCATTGCTGCATTATCAGTGCACAGCTCGATCGGTGGAGCAATAAAGTTTACCCCAAATGTTTCAGTTAATTTCTTTAGGTTATCTCTTATTAAGCCGTTAGAAGCTACACCACCGGCCACCGAAAAAGTTGGACAATTTGGATTTATTTCTAAGTACATTTCTAGAGCCACTGTAGTTTTTTTTATTAGTATTTCACTTATAGCCTCTTGAAAAGAGGCGCTGATATCAGATTGATCTATACTGTATAACCCACCTTGCTCTTGAATTAAATTATCCCTAGTTCGTAAAACAGAAGTTTTTAAACCTGAAAATGACATGTTGCACCCATCCCTGCCAATTAGGGGGCGCGGGAAATTAAATCGCTTACTGTTCCCAGATTTTGCAGAGGCCTCGATACTGGGTCCCCCAGGTTGCGGTAAAGAGATTAACCTAGCAACTTTGTCAAACGCTTCCCCTGGAGCGTCATCAATGCTTGCACCAATTCGTATAAACTTTGTTGGACCGTGAACTAATAGGAATTGGCAGTGACCACCGGATATAAGTAACATTAAATATGGAAATTCAATCTGGTTAGTTAGCCGGGGGGTTAAGGCATGTCCAGCTAGGTGGTTAATTCCAATAAGAGGCTTTTTTGAACCTACAGAGAGCCCCTTGGCATACATAACTCCTGACATAACTCCCCCAATAAGCCCTGGGCCTGCTGTTACCGCAATAGCATCGATATTGTTTAAATTTAATTTTGCTTCTTCAAGGGCATCTTCAATGACATAATCTAGTTTTTCGGTATGAGCTCGGGCAGCGATCTCTGGAACTACCCCCCCAAACTTTTTATGAAGCTCTTTTTGACCAAAGATTTTTGAAGAAAGGATATTCACTTCGGTTTCACTTGTTAATTGGACAACTGCTGCCGCTGTATCATCACAGCTACTTTCTATTCCTAAAATAGTTATAATTTTGGCCATTTGTTTCAAACTGTTGCTTAAGCTTAATTACAGAGGTATCACCGAGATATGTTTCTCACAATCTATATGTTCCTCAAATGAAGATTTTGATTACACGTCCCTTACATCAATCTAGACGTTTTAAGAAGAGTCTTGTTGAACAATTTGGAGAAAACTTAGAAATTTGTATTTCGCCGATTCTGGAAATAAAATCCTTTAGAGTCAAAATAAACCTTAGTTTTTTTGATGGAATTATTTTTACTTCTGAAAATGGTGTAAAGGCATTTACAAATTTAAACAAAAAAACTGATAAAAAAATTTACTGTGTTGGGGCTTATACATCTGAGATTGCAAGAAAGAGTGGGTTGATCGTTGCTCATACTGAAAAAGATGTAGGAGATTTAAAAACTTGGCTGATAGAAAATGATTCAGAAAGAAAGTTACTTTACCTTTGCGGTCAGAATATTTCCAATAATCTGGAAGTGGCGTTTGAGGGAAGTAAAACTACTGTGGTATCTCAAATAATTTATGATCAGCTGTCAAGGAAACTATCTCCAAGTGCAATTCAATTTCTATCAGGTGTAATACCGGTATTAATTCCTATTTTTTCTGAGAGGAGCTATGAAATTTTATCTCAACAATTCAAAAGTACGATGAGTTCTTCAAAAATTGCAATTTGTTTGAGTAAGGCTATAGCTAATAAAATTAAGGACGATGAGTTTGAAAAAGTTTTAATTAGCGCACAGCCAGATTTGGAAAGTCTTATAAAAGTAGTTCGAGAGTCCCTCAAAAACTCTTAAGCTATATTTTTTGTTTGAACTACAGTATCTTATGTCGAAACCGGTTGAAGTCAGAAAATGTTTATCACAAAGACTAATTTAACAAAATATAAAGTGAGGTATTGAGAGAGTTTTGGTTACTAAAAGTGTAGATAATAATATAGACCAGGTTCCGGTAATCGAGGCTGAAGATCTCACCAGTATTGGTTCAGATAATCTTAATCAGGGTGTACGAAAGTCCAAAAAGAAGCTTCAGGTGATCCTGATTATATTAGGTAGTTTTTTAGTGATTTGCGTGTCCTTGGTTTTCTACTTTGTTGAACGCCCTCCTAGAGCTGTGATTATTAGTGACGAGGTCAGTGAGTTAAAAAATATAGTAAAGATACTTCAAGTTGAACTAAAGGAACAAAAACTTGAGAATATGGCACTCAATTCAAAAATCCTTAATATTGGTAAGGAATTTGAACATACAGACACGGCACTCTCTGAAAATAAAACGTTTAATAAAGAGATGTTTGCATCTTTATCTAAGCAAATTTTTTCTATTTCAAACTCTCTAAATGAACAACCAGCCGTCTCTAATGTTGATGAGATTTCAATAATTAAAAACACTAATGTACTTCGGGAATTAGAAAAAAGGCTTCAATTATTGTCAGCAGATATTGAGAGTAGAGTTAGCTTGTCCGAAAAAGAAACCAATAGAATAAAAAAATTAGAAGAAGAGACAGTTTTAAAGGCCAGACTCTTAGAAATTAGAGATAGAGTACAAAAAGGTATACCATTCGAGGATTTAATTGTTGATTTTTCTGACAACAGTAAACTAACTACAGGATTACAACTAATTGCGCCTAAAGGTGTGACCCCGTTAGATGAGCTAAAAAGGGTGTTCCCACAACTTGCAAGAAATTCCTTACAAGCTATTCATAAAAATACATTGGAAGTTGATACAAAGAAGAAGTTAATTGCACTATTAAAAGAGAAACTTGGTACAAGATCTCTTGTCCCACGAGAGGGCAGTGACTCAGATGCAATTCTGTCTAGAGCTGAGGCACTCATTGAAAAAAATAAACTTCAAGACGCGTTGAAACAGTTAAATTTGTTACCTTCGCCTGGACTTAAAGTTTTAAGTGAGTGGATAGAGCAAGCTACAGACTGGATTTTAGTAGATAAGGCTATCACTGAAATAAATTCTTTTTTAAGTAAAGAACAAGGATAAATAATGCTTTTTTATCTAATAAAGATATTTGGATTTTTTATTATAGTGGCGGCTATCGCTATAGGAGTAGGAGAACTATTACAAAGTAGTGGTTTTATAAGGCTATCAATGTTCGACTTTGAATTTACTATGAGTCCATTGATAGCGTTACTTGCGTTTATGGTAATCCTTTTTGTTTTTTGGATTTTATTAAAAATTTTTGGACTTATTAATGCCATATTTAGTTTTGTGAGTGGTGATGAAACTGCTGTTTCGAGGTTTTTTTATAAAAATAGAGAACGCAAAGGGTTCGAAGCGTTGGCTGATGGAATGGTTGCCTTGGCATCAGGCGAGAGCAAATTGGCTGTAACAAAGGCTGCCAGAGCTGAAAAATATTTAAAGCGACCTGAATTAACGAACTTAATTACCGCTCAAGCCGCGGAAGCTTTAAACGATAAGCCAAAAGCATACGAGTTTTATAAAAAATTATTAAAAGATGACCGGACTCGCTTTGTTGGAGTGATTGGCATTATGAAGCAAAAGCTTTCTGAAGGGGACACCGATTTAGCTTTGAAACTGGCTGAAAGAGCATTCTCGTTAAAACCAAAACATGAAAAAACCCAAGATTTTCTATTAACCCTCCAAGCAAAAAAAGAAGATTGGTCTGGAGCGCGAAAAACTTTGAGTGCAAAACTAAG
Organism: uncultured Paracoccaceae bacterium; assembly: GCA_905181985.1. GTDB lineage: Bacteria > Pseudomonadota > Alphaproteobacteria > Rhodobacterales > Rhodobacteraceae. The sequence continues at coordinate 15,315 of CAJIZW010000048.1, forward strand.
GTATGGGACTTTACCTCGTGACGTGCATCGTCGCCGGGATGCGGTGTTAGCACTCTCTGAGGCAAAAAGTATTTTAGCTGAAGGTAAAAATATCGAAGCTCGAGAGGCAGCTATTGAGGCAAACCGACTTTCACCAGACCTAATTCCAGCTGCAACGATGGCCGCTAGAAGTTATATGGAAAAGGGAAAGTTAAAAAATGCGTTACGAGTTTTAAAAAAAGCTTGGGAGGTCAGGCCGCACCCTGATTTAGCAACAGTGTTTTTGGAGGTCACCGAAAGTGAGGACCACATTTACCGAATTAAGAGCTTTAAAGCTTTGTCACGCGTACAAGTTAATCATAACGAAACAAAAATGTTTCTTGCAGAACTATATGTTTCGTCAGAAGATTTTGGTGCTGCTAGGTTGGTTGTTGATGATATTGTCCAAAATACCCCTACCTCCCGCTTATTAACAATTATGGCTGCTATTAATAAGGGTGAGGGAGCAGATGATGAGTTAGTTAGAGGTTTGTTAAATGAAGCTTTAAAAGCATCTAGAGGAGCTCAATGGGTATGCGAAAACTGTTCTCAGGTCCATGTGCACTGGGTTTCTGTTTGTGTAAATTGTTCTAGCCTAGATACGCTTAGCTGGAAGGAGATGCCTATAGAAAGTAATTTCAACTTACCCAACCCAGCAGAGTTACTTCTAGAAAGTGATGAATTCGAAGAAGGTGATATTAACATTGCCGTCTCAGCTGACCAGAATTTAAATAAAAACTAATTAACATGATAAATTTTTAATAATCGAGTAATGTCTAAATTCTACTCTGAAGTCACTTCCTTATAATTATCTGGAATTTTACCCTATGTTAGCTTCCCATACTTCAAGCTGGAAAAACCTATGGCTATCATCATCAGTGTTATCAATATCTTTACTGGGGGATGCGTTACTATACGTAGTGCTGCCTGTGAATGCATACCTGTTTGGGGTCAGTATGGTGTGGGTTGGAGTTTTATTAGCAGTTAATCGGATAATACGTACTTTCACCTATGGATTGATAGTGCAATTAGCAGAAACAATTGGGCTTAAGAATTTATGCCTAGTTTCGGCTGTTATGGCGATAACTTCAACCGCTGGATATGGACTATTCAGTGGCCCTACAGCACTTATAATATCTCGTGTTATTTGGGGCTTATCTTATGCCGGGTTGTTATTGGTGACGTTAGCATATGCTGTTGAGGGTAGTAGTAAAACTGCCACTCGAGTTGGGTTGAGCAGAGCTGTAGAGCAGGTGGGTCCATTACTCGCTTTGACTGCAGGAACGTGGCTTGCAAGCGTAGTAGGAGCTAAAGATGTTTTCTTATATTTGGCTGGCATATCATTATTCTGTATCCCTTTCGCTTTGGCTCTTAAAAGTCCTTTAGAGAAGGTAAAAACTCCAAAAAAAAGAACAAAATATAATTTACTTTTGTCACCCAATAGTTTTGACTTCTCAATTTTTTTAATGGGCCTGGGAATTGATGGGCTTTTTACTATAACAATTTCTTTGATGTGGTTAGATTTTGTTACACCTCAAACAGCTATAATGTTGGGTGGATTTTTTCTAGCTGGTAGACGCTTAGTTGAGATGGTCACTGCACCTTTGGCAGGCATTATTTCTGATAGTTTTGGTGTGAAGGTGCCTTTAATCTTTGCTTTGACCCTTGTGATTTTGGGTTTCTTTTTAGTTGGTATGGGATCTTTAATTATAGGCTCCATTCTAATTATTTTAGCAAGGGGAGCATTGGGCACACTTTACCCTGCTGCGGTTTCTTTATTGTCAACTCATAGCAAACTTGAACCTCTAGCTAGAAATCAAGCATGGCGAGACGTTGGGGCGGCATTAGGCCCATTAGGGACAGGTTTCTTACTAATTGTAATTTCCCCGATGGCGCTACACACAGTATTATCTGGTCTTTTTATTGTAAGCTTTATTTGGTTACTATTGTCACCCTCTTGGAAGGACCTTCAAAATGGTAGTTAAGAATTTATAACTTTTGATTATCATTTGGCCATAATCAATGTTTAATAATAAAGTATTTTGGACATTCTATTTATTTTTCTGTTCCCTTAACCAGATATAAACACCCGAAGATACAATTATTAAACCACCCAAAACTGTAATCAAACTAGGTACCTCATCGAAAAAATAAAATCCCCATAAGCTACCATAAATTATTCCAATGTAGTTAAATGGAGCCAAAAATGAGGCTTCAGAAGCCCGGTACGCATGTATTAATAAAAAGTGACCAGCAGCACCTAACAAACCAAAAACAGAAAATACAAATAAGTCTGATGAGTCTATAGGTGTCCAGGACGGAACAACTAATACAGAAGCGGCAATAGAGCCTAATAAAGCAGTGTAAACGAAACTGGTTAGTGGGGATTCATCTTGACTTAAATATCTTGTTGAAATTACAAAACCGGCGTAACCTAAGGCTGAAATAATAGGTAAAATAACTATATATGAAAACACTCCAGTTCCTGGACCAATGATTAGTAAAGCTCCTATTAGCCCAAAGGCTACACCTAACCACCTGCGATAGCCGACAGTTTCTTTTAGAACTAGGACAGACAATATAGTTACGAAAATTGGGGACACCATAAAAATGGCATTAACTTCAGCAAGTTTTAATGTTTTTAAGCTAGTAAAAAAGCAAATTGTAGCGGTAAATAACAGTGCAGATCTAACAAGTTGTAGTTTGAAATTTTTTGTCTTTAGTACGCGGTACAAAACTGGAGATAGCAAGACAAAACTAACTACTGTTTGACTTAGGTATCGTGCCCAAATGACTTGAATTGGCGGATAGCTTTGTACTAAATGTTTTGCTACAGAATCCATTGATACAAATAATGCCAATGTCACAAGTATTAGGCAGATACCTTTTAGATTCGAAGACATATCATTTAAGCTTTCTATCTAATGAATTTAATTAGTTAAGAACTTTTAAAGTATTAAGTTAAAATTAGGTCAGCCATAGATGGCCTATCGGGTGAAATAGGTAGTTGAATTATGTGTCACATAATTAAGTTTAGAAATGAAGATCGTTAGTTCTTGTTAGAGGTATGACGAGTAAGTACAGTTATTTACTTAAATACAAGCTTCAAATAGTGCAGTTGTGTTTTCTTTTGTGAGCGTAATAGGATTTCCATTACAGCTAGGATCTAAAAGAGCCATCGAGGTTAGCTCAGGGATATTTGGGTTAATAACACCTATTTCAGATAACTTTCTTGGAATTTCTAGGTGATCATTAAGGTTTTGAACAAATGAACAGAAACCATCAAAACCACCCTTAATTTCTAGATAGTTTGCAGCCAAATCAAAACGACTCTTAATTGCAGGAGCATTGAGTTGAAGAACAGCTGGCATACAGATTGCATTTGTTGTGCCGTGATGTGTGTTATGTACAGCTCCGATAGGATGGCTTAGGGCGTGGATTGCACCTAATCCTTTTTGAAAGGAAGTAGCACCCATAGCGGCCGCACACATCATATTTGCTCTCGCACTAAGGTCGCAACCATCTTCGTATGCTAGTGGTAAGTAATTTTTTACAAGACGCATTCCCTCTAATGCAATTCCTTGTGCCATTGGGTGGTAATGAGGGCTAGAAAAGGCCTCCACACAATGTGCGAATGCGTCCAGCCCAGTTCCAGAAGTAATAAACTTAGGCATACTAACCGTGAGCTCTGGATCACAGATAACAACAGACGGTAATAATTTTGGATGAGCAATAATTTTTTTAGTTTTTGTCTTTGAGTTTGTAATAATACTTGCTCGACCCACCTCCGAACCAGTTCCTGCTGTTGTTGGAATAGCAATTATTGGTGCAATTTTTGATGCGTCTGCTTGGTTCCCCCACTCATCAAAGTCTTCAAAATCCCAAATAGATTTTTTCTGGCCACTCATCAATGCAACCACTTTCCCTAAATCCAGTCCTGACCCCCCTCCAAAGGCTACAACACCATCATGTCCTCCAGCTATGTAATGTCTTACACCAGCGTAAAGATTTTCTTCAGTTGGGTTCGGATCGACTTCACTAAAAAAACCTGGATTTAAATTATTGGCTTTCATAATTTCCAACGTTTTATGCGTTATTGGTAAATCAGAAAGACCTTTGTCTGTGACTAACAATGGTTTTTTCATACCAACTTGCTGACATATCTCTGGAAGTTCGCTTATTCTCCCTAATCCAAACCTTATTGAAGTTGGGTAGTTCCAATTACCAAGTAAATCCATTTTTCCTCCATTTGAGTTTAGGAAACTCTATACTGGAGGCTAATATTATTAAAGTTCAAATTTATAAAAAATATATTCCTTACTAGGTAATAAAATACCAATTATCAGCCCAATTCGAAACGTGATTAGAAGGGTTGAAATTCGGCTTAACGTTTGCAAGTCTAGTACTAAATATCAGGAATATTTTTTAGGACAAAGATTTTAACAAAATAAAGGATTTTAAGTATGACAAAGCAAAAAAAACCAGCTGTTGGAAAGGTTCTACTTGAAAATAATATCACTCGAATAACAGAGTGGTCATTTTCTGGTTATGGAGACAATACGGGTTGGCATGAACATGGATGTGATTACTCTGTTATACCTATGTTTTCGGGCATACTGGAAATTGATGATGGTAAGACTATTACTAAAAGTAAACTTGAACTAGGAAAACCTTATTTTAGAGAAAAAGGTGTAAAGCATGATGTAATTAATGGGAATGATTTTGCATGCAGTTTTATAGAAGTTGAGTATCTTTAGTGAATTAATATTTAGTAGGGTTTGTAGAAAATGAATCAAGAAAAGTTAGATAATTTAAAAAAAGCAGCTGATTGGATAACAGATCAACATATACGAAGGAAAAACTACTGTTCTGTTCCCGAACGTTATGGTGTTGAAACATTAGAGGATGCTTATACTGTCCAAGAACACCTCATTGAGGACTGGGAGCAAAAATTTGGACCAATCGTAGGTTATAAGTTAGCTCTTACTTCTAAACCTATTCAAGAATTGGTAGGCTTAGATCATCCATGTATTGGACGTCTTTACCGTTCACAAATTTTTCATGGCAATCAAACTATCCAACTATCTAGCTTTGGTCATTTAGGCATAGAGTTTGAGTTAGCAGTAAGGATTGGAGCTGATATGCCGAAAAGTTCAAAGGTGTGGACCTCAGAGAATGTAAAAGACTTTGTGAAAGCAGTCAGTGCATCATTTGAGTTAATAGATGATCGTAACGCCGACTATAGCAACTTAGAGGTTAATTCACTTGTTTCAGATAATAGTTGGTTTGGAGGGGCAGTTCTAGGAAAGGAAAATGAAAGTTGGAAACATTTAGAGTTTGATAAGGCAGTCGTAAAGAAAACAGTGAATGATCAAATAGAAACTTCTATAACAGGAGCAGCATTAGGTGACCCTTTTAATTCAGTTGCTTGGATTGCAAACTTTCTTAACAAGCGTGGGCGGCAACTCAAAGCTAATGAATTAATTATGACTGGTTCAACCTTTGCTACAATGTTTCCAAAAAATGGTGACACAGTATCTTATGAGGTAAATGGTATCGGGACAGTAGAACTGAAAATTTCTGAGTAAAATTAAATTACTATAAATATTAACATTATGATACAATGTTAATATGTAAGTATCATAATGTGATACAATAGAATAATTTCACATTACAAAAATTATGTAATTAATTTTATAAATCTATGGGGGAACTAATGAATTTTAAAAGTTATCTAGGGACGCTGGCAATAGCAAGCTTTACCTTAATTATGTCTGGAAGTCTTGTCTTTGCCGAATACTCGCTAACAATCTTGCATACTAATGACTTTCACGCACGATTTCAGCCGATTAGTAAGTACGATAATAATTGTAGTGAAAAAAATAATTTAAAAGGTAAGTGTTTTGGAGGATCAGCACGTTTAATAGAAGCAATAAAAAATGAGCGTACAAAATTTACCAATCAGTTTGTAAATACTAAAAGTATATTAGTTGACGGTGGTGATCAATTTATGGGCACTTTGTTCTACACCTATTACAAAGGAAAAGTTACTGCTGAAATGATGAATAGGCTCGGTTATGACGCAATGACTGTGGGAAACCATGAGTTTGATGATGGTCCAGAGGTTTTACGAGGATTTATGGATGCGGTATCATTTCCTGTTTTAATGTCGAATGCAGACTTCAGTAAAGAACCAGCGTTGGCAAGCAAATTAATAAAATCTACTGTAATTCACAAGGCCTATCAGGGAATTGGTTTAATTGGGTTAACACCTCAGGATACAGATGAAATAGCAAATCCCGGTCCCAATATTACATTCTCGGATCCAAGTGAAGCAGTTCAAAGAGAGGTGGATAGATTAACGAAGTTAGGTATCAATAAAATCATAGTCCTGTCTCACTCAGGTTACGAGGTTGATAAAATTGTAGCGGCAAATACGACTGGTGTTGATGTCATTGTGGGTGGTCACTCTAATACATATTTATCAAATACAAGTGATAGGGCTAAAGGTCCTTACCCGACAGTAGTTAATAATACCCAAATCGTTCAAGCTTACGCTTATGGTAAGTTTCTAGGTGCGTTAGATGTGACATTTGATGACGCTGGGAACGTAATAACTGCGACTGGTGAACCGATAATTATGGATAGTAGTATTGCTGAAAATGAGGCGATAAAAGCTAGATTAATAGAATTAGAAGTTCCTCTGAATAAACTTAAAGAGAAGGTGGTCGCAAGCAATTCGACTAACCTTAATGGAGAGAGGGATGACTGCCGGGTCAGAGAATGTACTATGGGTAATTTGATAGCTGACGCAATGCGTGATGCGGTTTCTGATAAGGGTTACAATATAGCATTACAGAATTCTGGCGGTATTAGAGCATCAATCGATCTTGGTGAGGTCACAATGGGTGAAGTCTTAACAGTACTTCCATTTCAAAATACCTTAGCTACTTTTAAAGTGACTGGAGAACAACTACTGGCCGCATTAGAAAATGGAGTGAGTCAAGTAGAAGATGTCAAGGGACGTTTCCCACAGGTATCTGGATTACGCTTTAGTTTTGATGCGTCAATCGCTTCGGGAGAGGGTCGAATTCAGTCTGTAGAAGTTGACCAAAATGGTAGTTGGGTTCCATTGGATATCAAAGCAACTTACGGAGTGGTGTCTAACAACTTTATTAGAGGTGGTGGTGATGGTTATAAGATGTTTAGACAGGCCACTGACGTATATGATTTTGGACCAGATCTTGCTGATATAGTTGCAGATTTTTTGGCTAAAAATCCCAACTACCAGACTTCAGTTGAGGGTCGTATAAACCAAATGTGACATATATAATTAAGAACCCAGATCAATAAAGTCTGGGTTCTTAGTCATTTTTCATTCTGGAGTTATTTTTGCACCATAAAAGGTGAGTTGCCTCATAGGAGCAAACTAACTCATCTTTATCCCGTATTACACTATAGGCTATATTTACAAATCCTCGATCTGGTTTTGACTTAGATTTTTTATAGCTTACGACCTTACCAAAAACCTGTAAACTATCATCAGGGCGAACTGGTAAAATCCACTTTACGTAACTCATTCCCGGGGAACCAATAGAGCTTTCACTAAAAAGTTTGGTGTCTAGAATAAGCTTAAACGCTATTAGAAGTGTCTGCCATCCACTTGCAATAATCCCTCCGTAAGGTGATTGCTGTGCTGCTACTTCATCGATATGAAAACTTTGTGGGTCCCACTCATGAGCAAAATCAAGAATTTCTTTTTTAGAAATTTTCCGTGAACCTGTTTTAATTTCAAAATTTTTAGTAAAATCTTCGAAAAACATCTAACCTCCTAAATATAACCTTAATGATTTTATTGTCTAATTTTTGACATGCCTTGAAGAACTTTTCTATTATTTATTGATTCTCGCCAGAGCATAAATAACCCAGAAGATAAGATAAGGAAAATACCAAACCACCCAGACACTAATGGCCATTCATAAAAAACCATAATTCCCCAAAAAATAGCCATTGGCATCGAAATATATTCAAAGGGAGCAACATATGCAGCCTCACCAACTCGATATGCTTCAGAAATTAGGAGCCCGCCCAGGGCTGTCACAATACCGAGCATGGTAAACATCCAGTAATCGCTAGCTCTGGGTATTATCCACTCCCTTAGTAAAAAGCTTAGTGATGGGTCATTACTAACATTAAAACGGCCATCACCAATTGTTAGCCCTATTAGGCAAGCGACTACAACAAAAGTGAACTGAATGTAGAAAGCCATTGTTGCAGCACTTTCTGTCTTTCGGATTTTGCGAGTTAGGATATGTAAAAAAGCATACCCAAGAGCGCCTAACATAGGAAATATTGAAGCAACTTGAAAAGCTGAACTACCAGGTTTTGATATTATTATTACACCCAGTAAACCAACTCCAATGCTTAACCAGCGCCAAACCCCGACGCGTTCATTTAAAAAAATGATTGAAAGAATTGTTATTAACAGCGGGGATATAAAAAATATTGCGACAGCATCAGCAATCGGTAACGCTGCCAATCCCATGAACATACACATATTTGCAACAACAACACAGCACCCACGAATTATGTGAATTACTAATCGTTTTGTAAGAATTATTTTAAGGCCGTTACTAAACGGTGCGATAAAAAGTAAAATAACCAGAACACTAATTGTTGATCTTATAAGAATAATTTCATGAAGGGGGTACTCTGAACTTAAGTATTTTATACAGACATCATTTAATGAAAAGCAAGACACAGCCATCATAGCATAAATTGGACCTAAAAAATTTTTATTAATAGTGAAAGGATTCAACATAGTTAGTTGGTCTCTTTTCTTTTAGGGGTTACAATAAAGATGAGGGTTTTCAAGTTTCAGGTATCCCTTGTTAGGTTTCCTTCTTTGCGGTAGTTCCTGATTGTAGAAGTTTAAAATGGTATGCGAAAACCTATTAAGGCTTAGTAAGTAATTTTTTAAGTATATACTTTTGAAATCAGATTCTATTGGGGAAGTATAGGTAATTCATGAGCCAGTCCGAAAATATTAAAAAAAATGATGATACATCTATGGGCTTATTTTATGGTGTTTCTGCTTACTTTTTGTGGGGTGTTTTACCTCTTTACATGAAAGCTATGTCTCATATTCCAACACTAGAAATTATAGGGCATCGTATTATTTGGTCGTTACCTATTGTAGGGCTTATCTTAATTTTACGTGGAAATACAAGTAGTGTATTGTCTGCTTTAAAAGATCCAAAACAGATACTTACATCTATTTTAACAGCATCACTACTGTCAATTAATTGGGGTTTATATGTGTGGGCAATTACATCTGGGCACGCCTTAGATGCTGCATTGGGTTATTTCATAAATCCACTTTTTAGTATTTTCCTAGGGGCTGTTTTTTTAAAAGAGAGATTGAACAGAGTTCAGTGGACAGCTATTGCCTTTGTGGCTTTAGCAGTTTGTTTGCTGACATGGGACTATGGGCATCCTCCATATATATCTCTTGGCATGACCTTTAGTTGGGGTATTTATGGTTTTTTAAAAAAATCACTTCCCATAGGGCCTAACCAAGGCTTCTTTTTGGAAATTCTTTTACTAGCGCCTATTGCAATAGCTTATATAATTTACTTAGAAATTTCTGGTGGGTATTTTTGGCATGGAGAAGTACAGGATACTCTCTTACTTTTGGGGTGTGGGATAGTGACAGCTGGTCCCCTGTTATTATTTGCTAATGGTGCAAAATTACTTCGTCTTTCCACTATTGGTATTCTCCAATATTTAGCACCCACCATGATGTTTTTGATCGCAATTTTTGTATTTAACGAAGAGTTCGGCACTATGAGACTTATCTCATTTTCCATTATATGGATATCATTATTGATTTACTCATTAGGAATTTTGTTTGATGACAAATAAGAGTTCTGCGTTTAATTTGAAATCGATCTTAATAAAAACCAAATTATGAATTAAATAACACCGCTAAACAGCTTAATGTCAAAACGAGGTAAGAGTATGAATGAAATGATTAATAGAAACACGAGTGGAGTTTACATAATTTCTGCCACACCTTTTACTGATAATGGTGTTGTTGATCACTCCAGTATAGATAGCTTGGCTGACTACTATCTAGAGTCTGGTGTTTCAGGAATCACTATTTTAGGAATGATGGGTGAGGCCAACAAACTTAGTCTAGAAGAATCAAACCAATTTGTTTTGGCATTCATTAAGAGGGTGAATGGTAAGGTTCCAGTTATTGTAGGTGTCTCCTCATCTGGTGTTAATGCAATGGAAAACCTTACTAAACACTCAATGGACGCAGGGGCAGCGGGTGTTATGATTGCACCTGCTGCAGGCTTAAATACAGAACAAAAGATTCTTAGTTATTTTGACGTAGTTTGTGATCAAATCGGACCAAATGTACCTATATGTTATCAAGATTTTCCACAAACAACAGGTGTACATATATCTGCTGAAACTGTTTTAAGGCTGGCAAAAGACCATTCACAAATTGTAATGTTTAAACATGAAGATTGGCCTGGGTTAGGAAAATTAAGTGCTATTAGAGAAGGCTGTGATACTGATAAAGTACCGAGGCTTTCAATATTAGTTGGGAATGCTGCTTTGTTTTTACCCCAAGAATTACAGCGCGGTGCTGACGGAGTTATGACAGGTTTCCCTTATGTGAAGATGCTAGTGACTGTGGAGGGTCTTCATAGAGCTGGAAATATAAATGAAGCAGAAGATATATTTGACACATTCCTACCATTAATCAGATACGACCAACAGCTTGGTATTGGAATGTCTATACGAAAGGAGATCCTATATCGTAAAAAACTTATTAAAAGTCCTTTTGTGCGATTGCCAAGGGTTAATATGTCTAAAATTGATTATGATGAATTAAGTCGGTTAATGAAACGATTGGAGTACAAATTAAAAACTACTGGTCTGGGCTCAGTAATCGATAATTATTAAAACTATGTTAAATAATGGGAGTGTTTAAGATGCATGATTTAGTTGTTGAAGGGGGTACTATTGTAACAGCTACTGAAAGCTACAGGGGTGATGTCGGTATAATCGATGGAAAGATAGCTACTCTGGGAAAAAATTTAAAAGGTAAAAAAAAGATTGATGCTACTAATAATTTAGTACTACCGGGAGGGATTGAAGCACACTGTCATATTGCTCAAGAAAGTGCTACTGGCGGCATGACTTCAGATGACTATCAAAGTGGAAGCGTAAGTGCTGCCTATGGTGGTAATACTTGCTTTATTCCTTTCGCAGCACAGCATCGTGGAAAGGGAATAAACGAAACGTTAGACTTATATGATAGCCGTTCAAAAAACTCATCAGTAATAGATTATAGTTACCATTTAATAATAGCAGACCCTACACCAGATGTGATGAAACGAGAACTATCAGAAGCTGTTGCAAGGGGTATAACTTCCTTTAAGGTATTTATGACTTATGACTTGATGAAGGTAAGTGATGAACAGTTCTTAGAAATTCTTACTACTGCAAAAGAACATGGTGTTTTGACTATGGTTCATGCGGAAAATAGTGGAATAATTAAGTGGGTCTCAGAGAAGCTTATTAAGGGCGGATATACTAAGCCTCGATATCACGCAATTAGTCATCCAGAAATTGCTGAAGTTGAAGCAATAAATCGAGCTATAATGTTAGCAAAATTCGTTGATGCGCCATTGATGATCGTGCATGTTTCAACTGCTCAGGGAGCAGCTTTAGTATTAGAGGCGAAAAACCAAGGCTTAAAGATTTTTAGCGAAACCTGCCCACAATACTTATTTTTAGATCGTAATGATCTTGATAGACCCGGAATGGAGGGAGCAAAATTTATTTGTTCACCCCCACTCCGAGATAAAAAAACTCAAGATGAATTATGGAAGCATCTACAAATAGGTACTTTTACAGTATTTTCTTCGGATCATTCTCCATACCGTTTTGATGAAACTGGAAAATTAGCAAAGGGGTCTGACGCACCATTTCATCAGATTGCAAATGGTATGCCTGGTATTGCAATGAGATTGCCCTTGTTGTTTTCGGAAGGGGTTAACAAGGGCCGTATAACCCTCCAGAAGTTTGTCGAGTTAAGTTCAACAAATGCGGCTCGTACTTACGGTATGTTGCCAAGAAAGGGATCTATTTCTATTGGGGCTGATGCAGATTTAGCAATTTGGGATCCAGAAATTACTCGAGTAGTGACTGTAGAAGATCAGCATGATGCAATGGATTACACACCATTCTTGGATATGGAGGTAAAGGGTTGGCCAGTTAGTGTGATAAGCCGTGGGTCTGCTGTAATTTTAAATGGAAAGCTTGTGGGAGACCATTCCCACGGAAGATTTACTCCAAGAGAAAAGATAGATCTTACTGGATTTGGTGGTAAACCAGCCCCTGAGCTTGATGTTGAAAGTTTCTTCTAAGTGATGATTTTTAGTATAAAGGTTGGGGTATTATGAAATCAATTGTGGTTATTAACCCAAACTCTAATGGAGTTGTAACTGATGGTCTCGATAAGGCACTTGAGGTTTACCGGTTCCAAGAAGGTCCTGAGATCATATGTGTAACGAATTCAAAAGGGCCATTTGGAATCGAAAGTAAATTAGATTCTGAATTGGTTGTTCCTGATATATTTGAACAAATAAATAACCATAAAAATGCTGGAGCCTATGTAATTGCATGCTACTCTGATCCAGGGATTGATTTGTTGAGGTCTGCTATTAAAACGCCAATCTATGGAATTGCAGAGTCTGGGATATTAACGGCTCTTTCTCGAGGTAAGAGATTCGGTGTAATTGCAATTTCCGAAGGATCTATCAGTCGGCATCGAGCCTATATTCAGAAGATGGGCGTTGCTTCAAGGTTAGCTAATGAACGCTCGTTAAATATGACGGTAGATCAGACAGCACAAGGCGCTCGCACTTTTGAAAAACTGATTGAAATAGGAAGGAAATTATTAAAAGATGGAGCAGACGTAATAATCTTAGGTTGTGCAGGCATGGCGATTCATCGACTAGAGCTAGAAAAAGAATTGAATGCACCGGTAATAGACCCTACTCAGGCGGCGGTATCAATGGCTCTTGGTTCGCTAGTTTTATAATTTATTAAACCAAAAAGGATTTAGAGCAATGGAACTTTGGCAACTAACAGCAACGGAAATAACAAAGAAAATTAAGGATAAAGAGATTTCTGTTAGAGAATCTGTTACTAGTGCTCTTGCTCGGAGCGAAGATGTTAATCCAAAAATTAATGCTGTAGTATCAAGTATGGGTAGTAATGCATTAGAGCTGGCTGACCTCTTAGACAAAAAAATAAAAGATGGTGACGACATTGGAATACTTGGTGGAGTTCCAGTAACTGTAAAAGTTAATATTGATCAAGCTGGGTATGCCACAACAAATGGCTTGAAGATCCAAAAAGATTTGATTGCAAAGCACAATAATCCAATAGTTAATAATTTAGAAAAGGCAGGAGCAATTATTATAGGCCGCACCAATACTCCAGCTTTTTCACTTCGCTGGTTTACTAGGAACACTCTTCATGGAAATACGTTAAATCCTGTCAATAAAAATATAACTCCAGGTGGTTCGTCTGGTGGTGCCGCAGCAGCCGTTGCGGCAGGAATAGGGGCTGTTGGGCACGGAACGGATATAGCTGGTTCTATACGGTATCCTGCCTATGCGTGTGGTGTTCATGGGCTGAGGCCATCTTTGGGTCGAGTGCCTGCTCATAATTTTAGTGGTTCAGATAGGTTTATTGGCGGTCAGTTAATGGCAGTCTCTGGTCCTATAGCGAGGTCTATTCAGGATCTTAGAGTTAGCTTTACTGCAATGTCTAAATCAGATTTTAATGACCCTTGGTATATTCCAGCTCCATTAGTAGGTGAGCCAAGACCAAAAAAAGTAGCATTATGCCTCTCTCCAGATGGTATGAAAGTTTCCACAGAAGTCAAAAATGCGTTAATCGCTTCTGCGAAATTATTAGAAGATGCTGGCTGGAGGGTAGATGAGGTCGACACGCCACCCCTTAGACAGGCGATGGAAAATCAATTAATTTTATGGATGGCAGAAATGAAGCATGGTGCTGAAGAGGCTGTCGTTAAAGAGAGTGATCCGGACGCAAATATCGTTTACCAAAGACTAAAAGAGCTTTGTCCTCCTGTTGATCTAGCCGTTGTTATGAAAGTCTTACAATCTCGTGCCTCATTGGTACGATCTTGGCGGTTATTTCTTGACGAATATCCAATTATGTTGTGCCCAGTATCTGGTGAATTACCTTTTGATCAACATAAGGATGTAACTTCTGATCAGAATTTTGAATCAATAATTGAAGCTCAGATGACACAGATAGGTCTTCCATTTGTCAGTTTACCTGGACTTACAGTATCTACTGGCATGGTAAATGATAGACCTATTGGCGTTCAAGTAGTTTCCAACCCCTACAGAGAAGACCTTTTATTAGATGCGGGGAAAGTAATCGGGAATACTATAAAGGTAGTTGAACCAAAATAAACTTTAGAGGTACGATTGGTGGCATGGAGGGTAAAAGTTAATGATTAAGACAATTGAAGACTTGCACGAGCATTTACAGTGGGCGCTTGAGCTAGAGCATGCCACAATACCCCCTTACCTTTGCGCTCTTTATTCAATTAAGGAAGGTACCAATATTGAAAGTGTAGAAGTTATTAAGAGTGTTTTTATTGAAGAAATGCTTCATATGGCACTGGTTGCTAATATACTTAATGCTACTGGTGGTAAGCCTCGGCTCGATTATCCTGGTTTTATGAAAAAATACCCAACACCACTTCCACATAGTGATAAATCATTTGATGTAAATTTAGGTAAGTTTTCTACTGAAAGCATTGAATGCTTTCTGAAAATTGAACGACCAGCTGACGCAAGTGCACCATCCCAGGATGAAGGATTTTCTTCCATTGGGCAGTTTTATAAAGCCATCGAAGAGGGTCTCCTTTACGTGTCTGAGAAAATAGGCGAAACCGCGTTATTTGTTGGCAATCCAGAGCACCAGGTTACTGCGGAAACAACATATTATGGAGGAGCCGGTCATTTAATTTCTGTTACTGATTTGTCTAGTGCTTTAGAGGCTCTGGGGGAGGTTGTTGAACAGGGTGAGGGATTGGATCATGATAGTGTCTTTGATGGCGATCAAAATATGTTCCATCCTGAAAGAGAGGAAGTTGGTCACTACTTTAGATTTTTAGAGATTTTAAAGGGTAGAAAGTTTCAGCTAGGAGATACAGCTAAAACTGGGCCTACGGGGGAATCCTTTACTGTGGAGTGGGATAAAGTTTATCCAATGGAAAGTAATCCAGATTCTACTAACTTTATTAATCACCCTGAAATTTTTGAAAAACTATCAACTTTTAATTATGAGTATAGTGATATGTTAAGAATTCTTGAAAAAAGCTTTAACGGTGAACCAAAATGTCTTGGTCAGGCTGTAGGGGTAATGTTTGAGTTAAAAATTCTTGCTAAAGAGTTGATGGTCACTCCGACCCCTGAAGGTGTAAAAACTGTTGGGCCAACCTTTGAGTATTTACCATCAAAGAAACTGGAAGTAGAATTTATCGAAATTCGTGATAATGGGCCCTATGTCGTTCACGGAGGTGTTCCCTTAGTCAGAAAGAAACGAATCTCAGGTGATAATAATGTGTCTATTGCTTGGCAAAAAACACAAACCTACGACGCGGACACCATTTTTGAGCTATGTCGGTGTGGAAAGTCAGCTAATAAACCCTTTTGCGACGGAGCGCATGACCGTGTCGACTTTGATGGAAGGGAAACAGCAACAATACAATTAATTAACGAGCGGCAGGAAACACTACAAGGAGATGGTGTCAGGGTAAAAGTTGATAACTCATACTGTATGCACGCAAAATTTTGTTTTAATCAAAATGAAAGTATAAGAAAACTGGTTTCTAAAAAATCTGATGATAATGCTAAAATTAATCTTTCTGCTATGGTAGAGAGATGCCCCTCAGGTACTTTTGTATACGAGCTCGAAGTAGATGGATTGTATGAAGAAGTTGAAGCTGACTTACCAAAACAAGTAGCAGTAATTTCAGCGGACAATGATCAGAGTACAGCGGGTCCAATTTGGGTGACAGGAAATATTCCTGTGAGACGTTCAGATGGTCAGCCAGTCGAGACACGCAATCGAATGACTTTGTGTCGTTGTGGTGCTTCAAGTAATAAACCTTTTTGTGATGGTAGCCATGCGAAAATAAACTTTAAAGAATGATATAGTTTACTGAAATTAAAATGTTACTATAATTAAAGACTAGTAACATAAGGGGTGAATTATAAAGATTTAAATTAATATTTATAATTTTTGTAAATTACGTGATCACAAAAATAATAAAGTTATTTCTAATGTGATCACAAATTAAAAAATAATCGTTATTATGAGGTAATAGGAAATATTTTATAAAGCCAAAAAATTATTAATCTGAAAGTGTGGTTTAAAAGTGCAGGGAGAGTTTTTATTTTGGTTTTTGGCAGTTTTTGCCGCAATTTCAGTGGGCTTAGGTAAAGGTGGACTTCCTGTTATTGCTGGTCTGGCTGTCCCAAGTTTATCCCTTGTCATGTCTCCAATAGCTGCTGCTGGACTTTTATTACCAGTTTATGTGGTATCAGACGTATTTGCATTATTAGCCTATCGGCGTAATTATGAACCTAAAATTCTTAGAGTGGGCATGGTTGGCTTGACCATTGGTGTCTTAATCGGATGGGCAACAGCTCATTTAGTTATTGAATGGGTTGTCACTATTTTAATTGGACTGATGGGAGTATTATTTTCTGTCCATCAAATGTTAAAAAAATTCTACAAAAAGAAAAAAAATAAACCAATAAATACTAATAGTGGTTATTTTTGGTGTACTATAGCTGGATTTACTAGCTTCATAAGTCATAATGGTGGACCACCTTGGCAAATCTTTGTCTTACCAATTGGTCTTTCTAAGTCAGTATTTGTTGGTACTTCAGTTATTGCTTTCAGTTATGTTAACGCTATTAAGCTAATTCCTTATTACTTTTTGGGTCAGCTTAGTTTGGACAACTTGAAAATTACTATCTATCTTATGTTGCCAGCATCCATAGCCGTTTACGTTGGTTTTAAGTTAGTAAAATTAATTCCCGAGAAGGTTTTTTTCAAAATTGTTATATGGGCTCTGTTTTTAATTTCACTCAAATTAATTTGGGATGGTTTTAAATCTTCTGGACAGTTTTTCTAATTTATTAAAAAAATTTAAAGTTGTTTGGTATCACCACATATTGCGAAAGAAATAAAGCATTAGCTAAAGTGAATATAATTTTATGATAAGAGGTTTAACGGAGCAAGTTCTCCTATTGTTCGTCTTGCATAGTCGATTGACGGTACTTTTTCCATCATTCGTTTTTGGGCAAACTCTACCCGATTACAGGCCCCCTCCATATCCATTGTTAGGACTTTACCATCAGCTACTACTTGTGTGCCGTCAACAAATACGTCACGTACTGCTCTATCTGCGGC
>CAJIZW010000049.1 GCA_905181985.1 uncultured Paracoccaceae bacterium
GTTAGGCGCTAGTGCCACACTTGAGTTTTTTCCGTCAATGATAACCGGTATTTCCTTATCTGGTATTTTTGCACTGTCACTAAATTCAATCGACCCCACACCATGTCGAAGGTAATCCAATAGGGTAAATTGCGTCGATGCCGGTAGTATAAAGAAAATACCAACACCAATAACTGCCAGTCCTGAGCTTGCATAAATACCAAGGCGAACGTTAAGGTTTGTGAATACTTGTTTTACTCTATTGAAAAACCCTATTTCTTTGACACCACGTGTATTATGTAAACGTGCCGTGTTTGTTTCTTCTTGAAGAGCCATAAAGTTATCTTGTGCAAGAGCAAGCGTGCGCTCTCGGACTATAGCGTTAGGCACTGGGGTCGCAGATTTAAGGGCAGCCTTTAGTTGGTCGAGGTCATCAATCATAAGTCTTTTCCTCCTCTAGGGCCATTGCACGCAACTTTTTCTTAACCTGGCTCATTCTCCAAGATACTGTACCTTCTGAAATTTCTAACAAATGAGCTGCCTGAGCGTGCGTAAGGTCTTCACCCAAAACCAGTGTGACTGTTTGCCGAAGATCATTCGGTAGGCTAGACATCGCCCGTGACAACCACGCTAACTCACCCTGCTTTTGAACAGCCTCATCCTGTTGCATCCGGTAAAAATCTCCCCATCCAGTAAGAACCTTGCGACGGGTGGTCTGCTTTCGAAATTGATCCTTGGCAAAGTTCATTACAATCCGGTAAAGCCACGTGGTGAAATTAGCATTACCCTGGAAACTTCTTAATTTTGTAGGTAAAACAGCGCATATATCTTGAGACATATCGTCAGCGTCAGCGCTATTCCCCAACATCCGGAACGACAGCCGATGGATCAAATCATAATGACGTGACAGCAAGATAGCAAAAGCTTCACTGTCGCCTTGATTGGCTGCCTGAACTAGATGATGATCACTCGTTTTAATTTTCATAGTATGTGTTAGACGAACGGGGAAGGTCAATCCTTGGCGCTGTAGATAAAAAATATTAATTAAAGTAAATAATACTCGCTCAAAGTAATGCCTCTAGGCAATACACGGAACCCCAGTTTCTCAATATGCACTCAATCTGCATGAACTATCACTAGATTTGCAAGGCTTCCTAAACTCTTGTGCACCGACCTTACTTAAAATGAACCACAGATAAGGCTTTCATGAGAGTTCTATCGAGTATGACAAGTCCAAGGCAGGTTTACCCTTGTCTTGTCTTGGACTTGCCCAAGGGTAAACAAGGGAGAGGAAATTACATGATGTTGTTTGAGGACATAAGAAAGTATATACTACCATTAAAATTTATTAATTCTCTTGGTCTAACAATAAAAAATACAATATATTTTTCAATTTCATGTTTTCTATTTTTTTTAATTTGTGATAAATTTTTTCAATCAGGAGTTTATCTGAAGGGACGTATAATGGATTTTTTTATTCAGAGACAGAAACAATACTCGAACATTATCCTATTCAAATTTCACAGGTTAATATTAATATTTCTTAGTTTACTCACCGCTTTAATGTTAACTTTGACTTCATCAGTTTCGGCTCAAGAAACAGGTAAGTATATTGCTAAAAAGGACTTAAAAACTCTATCCATGGTAAATATTTGGATTGGAGCAGAAGTAGATTTCCTCGGAGTAATATCTGTTCCAACAGATGTTGCAAAAAGCGGTAAACTCGCAACGTTTAAACTTAATGATGGTATTTATAATGCAGATGCTGACTTTTTTTATCCGGCACCTGTTAACGCAAACTATTCATTAAACTCCATCTTAGCTCGTGATGATGGGGAAACTGCTTCAATTTGCGCAACACTTGTATTTTCCAACTCTAATATCACAGTCGATCTTTCAAACTTAGACTTAACCCAGTTCATTAGAGTTAAATCTGGTGGTAAACCTGTTACTAATTTTAACATAAGACATCCCATAAATCATAAAAGTTATCGGCAAAAAAATACTGAATTTTGTGTGGCAGGTCTCAAGCACTCAAATGAATTTGAAATTTCAATTCTAAAAGGACTGCCAGGGCTAAAGTTCTATTCAGTACAAGCATTAAACAATGATATAAAGTTCTACACACGCACTAAAGACATGTCCCCCTCGATTGATGTCAGCACAGCTCAAAATATCTTACCAACATCTCTAGATGCATCCATTCCTGTTTCAACTGTGAACATTTCTGAATTACAAATTGAGATATTTAAAATTGATCTCAGAACAATAACTAATTTCAATCAATTGTTTAAAAATTTAGACGGTAGTGACATTAATTCATTATCATCTTTTTATGCAAATAGCATCGCTAAAGAAACTATTAGCATTCCGAATGGTAAAAATGAGAAGAAATCTTTTAATTTAAAACTCAATAAATATCTCAATAAATCTGGTATTGGCTTGTATGTTGTTATTTTAAGTTCTGAAAATCAACAGCTGTCATATTATACACGTAGGGCAACTCAGTGGATAATGAAAAGTGATATTGCGGTTACTTCATATGCTGGGCAAAATACCGTTGATATCTTTTTATCTAACTTCCAGTCAGCCAAGCCTATTGATAACGTTAAAATACAAATATTAGCCAATAATAACCGCGTTCTTTTCGAAGGTTTAGCAAAAAACGGTCATATCAAAGTAGCAAAGCCACTTCTAAATGGAGTTAGTGGCCACGCTCCAAAGTATTTAATTGCACAACACGGTGAGACTGACGCAGTTATCCTGCCTTACAATAACATTGATTTTAAACCAAGGCAGTTCCAAGATGGTCTTTCAAAACCAAATGCACGCGACACCTACATCACCACTGAACGCGCTCTTTACCGAGTTGGCGACAGTATTCATGTTACAGGTATAATTAAAAATCTAAATCTTAAAAGTGTTTCAGATACTGAATTAGTGGTTGATTTAATTAAACCAAATGGATCACGTGCGGAACGCAGCTTCGTCGAAACAAACAAGGCTGGATTATTTTTAAAAACTTTTGACATATCAAATAATGCAGTTCTAGGTCGTTATGAAGTCAGAGTAAGTGCTGTCGATGAAATAAGTCTGGCATCACACTTCATTGAAGTTAAAGATTTTGTCCCATTAACAATTGAGGCTAAACTTGAGGTCAAAGATAATTCTTTAAAGTTAAATAAAACATTAGAGATACAATTAGGCGCTGAGTACTTTTCGGGCGGCCCGGCTGCTAATTTAGATGCAGAAATAACCATCAGTATTCAAAAAGTTAGGAGGATCCCTGGTAAACATTTAAACGGATTTACATTTGGACGGTCAAATGACCAAGAAACTGAAGTTTATCAAGCTTATCAAAACCTTATATTAGGTGAGGACGGAAAAGTTTCTAAAGTGATAGCTACAGATTTTAATGTAACTAAAGATATTTTATTAGAAGCCCATATTAAAGGCATTGTCTTTGATGTTGGGGGTCGACCTAATAAAACAAAACAAATCATAAATGTTGAAACGATATCAAGCTTTGTTGGAGTGTTGTCCAAGTTTGGCACACAAATAGATGATAAAGACATACCAACGTTCGAAGTTGCTCATGTAGATAGATCTGGCACGGCTGTTGCCTTTGAAGGGCTCAAATATCGCTTGGTTAAAGTATCCTATAACTACAATTGGTATTACACTGATGGGTGGCGTTGGAGGAAAACACGGGTTAGCGATGAATTTGTTGAAGGTGGCTCTATAACTTCAACAAATTTATTCCTAAATTCGCACCTTGATTGGGGATCGTATGAAATCATAGTTACAAACAAGGCAGGGTTTGAAACAGTATTATCCTTTTTCTCTGGGTGGGGAGCAGATCAAAAACCTGTAAACGAACCTGAAACACTGGTGATTAACGTTGATAAGTTAACTGACAGCCTAGGTCGTTTAAGAGTGGACTTGCCTTACTCAGGACGCCTACAATTAATTACTGCGCAAAGTGATATAATTTCTGAAAAAAGCTTTGATGTAACTAAAGGTCAGTTTGAAGCAGAGTTTGAAATTCCAACTGATATTGAGCCTGGTATTAATGTTTTAGCGACATTAATTAGACCTATTTCAACGGGCACTGAGCATCTTCCACAGATTGCTTTGGGGGCATCTTGGTTGGAAAACTTAAATGAAGGCAGAATTTTAAAAACCAATGTTGAGGTAAGTGACACAGGAAAATCTTCTGATCCAATTAAAGTTTCAATAAACTCCTCAAGCAAAAATGGTTTCGCAGTTTTAATGTTGGTTGATCAGGGGATCCACTCAATTACTAATTTTAGAAATGTAAATCCTCAAGATCACTTTTTTGGACAGCGTCAATTAAATTTAGGACTTACCAGTAACTTTGGCCAATTGATTAAACAAGAGATCTCGTTAGAAACAATACGGGTGGGCGGCGATGAACTCGGAAGCGTCACGAGTGCGCCTAAATCTAATTTCTTTAAAACAGTCGCTTTGACTTCCCCAATCCTAGAGATTGTTGACGGTAAGGTTGACTATACATTCCAAGAACCTTTAATGGAGGGTCGCTTAAGGTTAGTTGCAATTTCAATTAATGAAACAGGTTTGGGGTTTACAGAGAAAAACATAACAATTCAGGACCCAGTCAGCCTCGACATATCACTTCCAAGGTTTATTGGTACTGGAGATATAGTTTATGGCAAGCTTGCACTACGTGCTAATTCCAAAACTGACGACATACTTCTTGAGAAGTACATAGGCCTGGAAAGAAATGAATCTTCAATATCTTTAGACGAAGGTAAGAGTTTTATCTCTTCAGTCCGGTTTGAAACCAAGGTCTCTGGTACAGTTCCTGTTTCCATTAAAACAAAAATAAAAGAAGAAAATGTTGAGCGTAACTTCAGTTTAGTTTCTCGCCCGACCTCGTATCCATTTCACGAAATTAAGGCGCTAAAGCTTAATAACAAAAATTGGCTGGGAAAAAGTAAAACTTTTGTCCCACCACTTAAGCCAAGTCACTTCAACCTCAACGATGCCGAGGATTTAGACATATCTATATCTATAACTGCAATGCCAGGCGTAAACTTAACGCAGGTTCTAGCGGCTCTCAATCGCTATCCCTACGGATGTATTGAGCAAACATCGAGTGCGACACGTGGATTAATAGCACGAGCATTATATTTAGGACTTGATGCTGAAACTCGCCAAAAGATTAACCACGGTTTAGTCAAAATTATAGCCAAACAAAAAACTTCAGGTGCCTTTGGCTACTGGGATAGAAATGGGAGTGTATATGAACGCTTCCAACCATATGCTGTTGAAACTCTTATCCTAGGGTTACCTTTTGCAGAGGATAAGGATTTAATCACTAATGCTATAAGCACTGGACTTGATTACCTCTATGAGAGTTACAGTAATGATCATGAAGTTCAGCTATATACTTATGGCATTCTTGCTAAAGCTGGTTATGAAGTTACAAGTAGATCACGCTATCTCATCGATCGCATTGACAATTCACATACTACAAACCTTGAGCTTTTAAGTTTATCATATTGGTTGGCATCGCTGCTAGACGATGAAAATCGTATGAAACGCTTAGACAAGAAACTAAACAAAGTATTGCTAGGTGAAGATCGTGAAGAGCTTGGAGTTAATTCTTACGCAAAGTGGACCTATCCAACTTCTATTAAACATGCTTTGTCATCTTCTAAAATTAAGATACCTCAAAATTATGGCTATCTCTTAAATGAAATTAAAGTAGAACATAAAACTGATAACACTAGGAATTTGGTTGAATCAATCCAAACCTACTTAGCCGCCAAAAGCTACAGATCAACTGCTATCAACGCTAAGCTTACAACTTTACAAATTGGGCGTGATAAAAGTGTTGTGAATGAAGAGGTATACATTGATGGAAAAGTCCATAAATTAAATACAAATTTAGGTGTTCCTATATCGGTTCAACAATTAAAAGACGGATTTGAAATTAAACACTCAAGCCTTACCCCACTAGTTGTTAATGCTGAAATAGTAGGAAAAAGGAAAACTATACGGTCAATAAATAATGGTTTGAGCGTCGCTAAATATTGGACTAAAGCTGATGGAACACCAATCAACTCTAATCACATAGAAACTCTGAGTATTAAGCAGGGTGATGTATTTAACGTAACTATTGTCATAAAAGCTAATATGAACTTCAGGCATGAAGACCTATTGCTGACAGATTTATTACCTTCGGGTTTTGAAATTGAAGAAACCAATGCTGTTATGCCTACTGAAATCTATGTATCAGGCTCCCTGCAGACATTGACGCCTAGAGACATAGATCGTCAACCAGAGACAGTGCAGGCAATGGATGATAGATATATTGCTCACTTTACAGGGGGTTGGCGCTCTTTTGATCGGGCAATCATTAATTACAATGTGAGAGCTGCTTACGCGGGGGAAATGGTTATCCCAGATGCCCATGTGGAGTTCATGTACGCACCGGAAATTAATGGACGCAGCTATATTAAAAAAGCCGTCGTGATCGGGAAATGAAACTTAGGTTAATTTACATCCCCATCGGCTTTATTTTATTGGGCACATTGGGGATGTTTGCCTACATCTCAAAACCAATTCAGTTAGGTAGGCTTAGTGATTACTCCCAGGTATTGCGCGCCAACAATAATGAGATCCTTGAGTTACGCTTAACATCTTCTGGTCACTGGAGAGAGCCCATTTCTCTTGATGAAGTTGACCCAATACTGATTGATGTTTTGATTGCCTATGAAGACAAACGTTTTTATAAACACTCCGGAGTTGATATTGTAGCTGTAGGTCGTGCGGCGTGGCAGTTGATATTTTCAGGCAAGATTACTTCTGGGGCTTCTACATTAACAATGCAAACAGCTCGGTTAATGCACAGAGACCTCGCCAAGAGGTCATTGTTAACAAAGCTCCACCAAATGGCCTTTGCCTTACGGTTGGAGCGCCAGTGGTCAAAAGATAAAATTCTCGAAACGTACCTAAGTCTAGCACCCTATGGCGGCAACATAGAAGGTATCAAAGCCGCTTCACAAGCTTGGTTTCAAAAGCCTCCTTCCCAGTTAACTTTAAGTGAGGCAGCCCTCCTTGTGGCTATTCCCCAATCTCCTGAAAACAGGCGCCCTGATAGATTTCCAGAAAACGCCTATAAGGCGAAGGCAAAAGTTATCGATGCAATTGCCGATAACTTAGATATTACTCCTGAACTGATTGCAGAATTAAAAACTGAGGCACTACCAAGTAGACTACGTCGTCCACAATCAATTGCGCCACATCTTTTTGACAGAATTAAAAGGACATCATCAGAAACATACACTACCGTCTCACCAGAGTGGCAAAGACAAGTCTCAGGTATCATCTCAAACTTCATAAACGACTATGCAGAGCCCATTAACGGGGCTGCCTTAATTGTTGAGCGCAAAACAGGAAAAGTCCGCGCCTATGTGGGTTCTGCGGACTATCAGTCAAAAAACCGAAAGGGTGGGATCAATTATTTAACTTCAATAAGAAGTCCAGGCTCAACACTAAAGCCATTGATCTATGCAAAAGCAATAGATCGAAAAAAAATTACAGCATCACATGTATTTTCGGACCAAGCTGTACAAATAAGTGGTTATACACCCACAAACTTCTCTCAAGGTTTTTCTGGAGAGGTCTCCCTAAAAGACGCCCTAATTCAATCCTTAAACATTCCTGCGATTAAAACGCTTCAATTAATTGGTGCTGTCCCTTTTGAGAACAACTTACGTAGCTTAATTAAAAACCCCCGTCTCCATACAAAATACGCAGGTCTAAGCTTAGCTTTAGGTGGGTTTTACCTAAGTCCAGAAGACTTAATGAATTTATATCTTGAGTTTGCTGATCCAAACTCATCCCAATCTATTTTACTGAAAGGCAATAAAGTTACCAACGGAAATTCTCATTTAGTTTCAAAATCTTCATCAAAAACTATTATGGCATTACTAACTCAAAAAAGAGAAAATGGTGGCTTTGCTACATTTAAAACAGGAACATCTCACAACCGCCAGGATGCATGGGCAGTTCAGATCACTCAAAAGCATATAGTTCTAACTTGGCTGGGAACTCCCGATAATACACTTACACATTCACTTTCGGGCCGTAACGCCGCCTACCCTGTCGCTCAACAAATTGTTGATACCCTAGGGTTTAAAACCTCAGCCCCAGAACTCATAAGAGATCTAACTGGCTTTGAAGGTCAATTAGCCCTCGGATGCCCAAAACTCATTCAATTTCCTGAAACTGGGGAGTGGATAAGAACACAAGACTTAGGCCTCCAAGTATTAGCTGAAACTGGAAGCAAATGGTTTTTAAACGGAGAGCCCACTCAGGTTACAAACGGTCGATTAAATCTCAAAACCCCTGGCGCGCAAAGAATTAGTGTAAGATCTTCCAATTGCATAGAAACTAACACTGTGTACGTTCAACTAATACCTTAAAGCCGTTTAATATATCTATGGAAAGGTCTCTACTACCGTGCCGGAGGTATAAAAACTCTTAATAAGCTACTGAATTATTATTCTAGTTATGAACGAGGCATCAAGTGATATACCAACTAGATACCTTGTGTGGATTATTCCTATTCCAACGCATACATCCGTAACCCTCTATTACTTTGTCAGAATATTTTTTTCTTAGATAGGGCAAACCGACTTCCACGATTGATTTCTTACATAAGTCTTTACTAAGCTCTACTGGGCCACCAATAGTTATACATTCCGTTAAATTTGTTAATAGACATAATAATATGATAGGTGACCACATATGCTCTTCCTTTTTTATCGACTAAAATTAAAAGTCTGATGGTTTGATATTAATTCACTCATTTGAAACAGGATCACTACTCGTGGGAACAATACTTATCACATCTACGGCAGTTTCATCACAGTCATAACCACGGAGGTCTGCCAAAACCTCTAATCTTGAACATTCCCAGAGCGCACTTCTTACCCTTTCTGAGATATCAAACCTACTAGCTGGGATATGTGTTATTCCTTCTCTATTTCTTTTATTATGAAAAAAACTACCGGAGTCCGGAATACGGGAATTACCCAAATACTTATATTTTTCTTGAGCAAGAACTTATCCAATAGTGGTTAATCTTTTACCCTTAGAGTTTACTCTAACTTCATCTGTAATAGTTGCCCTCCAATTCAGATCACAAGAACCTGCTTTTACGCTTTTGGAGTATAGTAAAATAGAAATACTTAGGATTGCTACAATATGAATAATGAGAAGAAGGTTGGTAACAATATTATGTATGAAATGGTATTTAATGAACTCTTTGGTTCTTGAAAATGTCATTTGATTTCCTTTGTTCGTTGTGCCTGTGGTGGCCGTCCAAGGCGAGACAACGAAAACCCACCCTGAACTGACCATGCTCGATAGAACTCTCATAAAAGCTCTACCTTCACTCCAACCTAGTCAGGACAAGTGCATAAGTGTTTAGGAAGGTTTGAAGACTTAGTGATAGATTATGCAGATTGGGTGCAATAAACTAAGATCTCTCACAGTTAGACTGACAACGCTGTTATCTGTTTTGATTTGATATTTCGTTGTGGGTAATATTGTCAGTAGAGAATTAGGGATTAATTTTTCCTAATTAAATCAAGCCACTACAGGTGTGTATTGGCGGAGCGGAAGTCCGCCGCACCAAACTCTGTTAAAATCTGATAAGATCTATTTTATATACCTATATATATGGTTTTTAGCTATTTAACCTCTGATAAGGTCTGGTAGTATTTATTACAATCTGTTACTCTGTTGTGGGTAGCGTTGTGGGTAGAGAGTACCATGTCTAACTTAAAATCAGCACGTAGCGTGCAAACAATCACGAATGTTGGCTACCATCGTTGTGATCCAGGTCTTTATTTACAGGTCGCCAAAGGTGGTACAAAATCGTGGCTGTTCCGCTTTAAATCTCCTGTAACATCAAAGCAGCGAGAAATGGGCTTGGGATCACTCAGTATAATATCACTAGCACAGGCACGAAACTTAGCCTTAGAGTACCGCCAACAGTTGCTGGAAGGGGTGGATCCTTTAGAGGAGCAACGGACAAAAAAGCAAGCGAGGCAACTGCAACAAGCTCGAACGATAACGTTCAAAGATGCTTCAGAGCAATGCATCACCAGCAAAATACCTGAATGGAAAAGTAAAAAACATGCCCAACAATGGACAAATACGCTCACTACCTATGCTTATCCAGTAATTGGAAATCTACCGCTCTCAGAGATTGATACAGACCTAATTCTTAAAGTTATAGAACCTATTTGGGTATCAAAAGCTGAAACGGCTAGCCGTGTTCGCCAGCGAATTGAAACAGTTTTGGACTGGGCACGCGCTAGAAAATACACAGATGGTGAAAATCCAGCACGCTTACGAGGGCATCTCGATAAAATCCTTGCCAAGACAGCGAAAGTAAAACGGGTAAAGCACCACCCTGCTGTACCATACGAACAGATTAATGCATTCGTATCATTATTACGCAAGCGAAGTGGAAGTTCATCTTTGGCTTTAGAGTTTATGATACTTACGGCAGCCCGCACAGGTGAAGTCATAGGTGCGCGGTGGGGTGAGTTTGATATTAGTTCAAAGGTTTGGACTGTTCCGGCAGAACGTATGAAAGCAGCTAAAGAGCACAGAGTTCCATTGTGCGATCAAGTGATAAATATTCTAACAAGTATAAGATCAAACCGGCACGCGGAAGATTTCGTATTTCCAGGATGGAAACCAGGCACGGGCTTAAGTAACGGTGCAATGCTTGTTTTAATGAGAAAGATGGCATTTGGTCCATATACGCCACATGGGTTTCGAAGCACCTTTAGAGATTGGGCCTCTGATAGAGCCTACACGTTTCAGAACGAAACCATCGAACTAGCTCTTGCTCACTCAATCAAGAACCAAGCCGAAGCTGCTTACCGCCGTGGTGATCAGTTGGAGCGGCGTCGAGAACTCATGACAAGTTGGGGTGAATATATTGAAAAATAAAATCCTTAAACTGACATTAGTTAATAAAAAAACAAAAAAGCGTTCCTCCTCACACACTTGGTGGCAAGCCTTAGGTGCACATGCACATTTGCTCGGTGACGACAGAGGCATTGCTAGCCTTCTGCCACACTCAAAAGGTCAGAAACTTCTACGGCATAATTTTTTGACCCTCAAAAACAAAAGGCCCAGAAATGAACAATCCAGTCGGAGTCTGGCACGCCAGCAAGCTTATGAAATCCTACCCCGGTTTGAGTCTATCTACCGCGCAAAATTAAGAAGTCACCAAAAGTTTCAGAAACAAGATTTCTGTAAGTGGATAAAAAAAGAAATCAACAAGCCTTCATCGTTGGCTAATGAAGAAGCAAGTAAAAGGGGCATGGGGTGCATCGTGGAAGGGCACCATAGTGTCCGGTGGTGGATGGACCAGCGAAAAAAAATGCAGAGTTCCACACCGTAACGTTCATCGAAGCTACAACGACTATGAATACATATCATAGGAGTTATTCAGATATGGAAAACGTTACAAACATCCGCACACTACGGATGAAAGACCTTCCCTCTAAAGTAGGGTTTCAGCCTTCAACAATTTACCAATTGATCTCAAAAGGTGAGTTTCCAACCCCCTTCAAATTGACTCCCAGCGGAAGAGCCGCAGGTTGGCTTGAGAGCACA
>CAJIZW010000050.1 GCA_905181985.1 uncultured Paracoccaceae bacterium
AATGCTTCTGGCTCCTGTGCCGCCAAATCAGCTAAAACTTTTCTATCCACCTCAATGCCAGCTTTAGTCAAACCGTTAATGAAACGAGAGTAAGTAAGCGTTTCATCAATAGCTCTACAACCAGCATTTATTCGCTGAATCCATAGAGCTCTAAAATTCCTTTTTCTAACTTTACGGTCTCTTGTAGCGTACTGATTAGCTTTATCTACGGCCTGAGTGGCAGTCTTAAAAACATTTTTTCTTCGCCCATAATAGCCTTTTGCGGCCTTAATTACTTTTTTGTGGCGGGCGTGGGTAACTTTTCCTGATGTAACTCGTGACATTTAATAAATCTCCTTCAACGCGCGTATGGCATGTATTTTTTTACGATTTTCTCATCTGCTGGGCAGAGAAGAGTCGTACCACGAGCATTTCGGATAAATTTCCTGCTACGCTTTATCATACCATGTCGCTTTCCAGCCTGTCCGGCTTTAACTCTACCGGAAGCTGTCATGGAGAAGCGCTTTTTAGCGCCAGACTTCGTCTTCATCTTAGGCATTTCCATCTCCTAGGTTTGAGTGCTTTTGATTTGCCTCGGCATGCCAATTAAAGCCGGACATATCATTAAGACCCGCTTATTAAGCAAGATAACACCTCTTTGCAAGCCCTCTTCGGTGTTTATTACAATGTTAGTTTTGAAAAACCCAAAAGAAGTAACTACTCAGGCTCACTTGAGGAAATCAACTGCTCGTCACATGGCGCCACTCTTAAAATATTTGTTGATCCTGGAACGTTAAAAGGTACTCCCGCTGTAACAACAATATAGTCTGTTTTTTCAGCAAATTTGTATTTAATTGCTGCTCTAGAAGCATTAACAACAGCCATCTTAAATCTATCTAATTCCTCTGTCATGACAGAATGTGCTCCCCAAGTTAAGCACAAGCGCCGAGCGGTATTAATCAACGAGGTCATAGCAATTATGGGAACATGTGGCCTTTCTCTGGCAACAAGTAGGGCTGTGGTTCCAGACTGGCTAAAGCAACAAATTGCCTTTATCTCAGTAGTTTCAGAAATCTCTCTAGCTGCTGAAACAATGGCATCCGCAATACTTTGTTTATTTCCTTCCCTCTGCGCCCCTAGAATAACTCTGTGGTTAGGATCACCCTCAACTTCGATTGCAATACTATCCATAGTAGTAACTGCCTCTATAGGAAAATGTCCTGCAGCTGACTCAGCCGAGAGCATTACAGCATCTGCGCCCTCATATATTGCTGTTGCCACATCAGAAACCTCCGCCCGGGTTGGAATTGGAGCGTCAATCATTGACTCCAACATCTGCGTTGCAACAATAACTGGTTTTGCAAACTCACGACATTTGCGAATGAGCTGTTTTTGTATAGGGGGAATATTTTGAACAGGTAACTCAACTCCAAGATCTCCCCTAGCCACCATAATTCCATCCGAAACTTTCAAGATTGAATCAAAGCCTTTAACAGCTGCTGGTTTTTCTATTTTAGACATAACAGCCGCTCGGCCTTTAATTAACTCAATTGCTTCTTCTACATCTTCAGCTCTTTGCACAAAGCTTAATGCCAACCAATCTACTCCTAAATTGCAAACAAACTCGAGATCACCTTTGTCTTTAGAAGACAAAGCCTTCAACGGAAGTACAGTATCTGGAATATTAACACCTTTATTATTTGAAATGGTGCCACCAATTAAAACCTTACAGTTAAGGTAGTCTGCACCACATTCAAGGACCTCTAACCTTATTTTACCATCGTTTATAAGAATTGAAGACCCAGGGTTTAACGCTGAATATATCTCTTTATGACGTAACTGCACCCTTTTAACATCACCCTCCGCATCAGACATATCTAACCTAAATAAATCATTAGCTTTAAGTTCTGCTGTTCCACGAGAAAAACTACCAACACGCAGCTTGGGACCTTGCAAATCCGCTAAGATTGCAATTGGACGCTTAACGTCACTTTCAACCTTTCTGATTGTCTCATGCCATATTTTGACCTGATCATGGCTACCGTGGCTCATGTTTAATCTAAAAACGTCTGCCCCTGCCATATAGAGCCGTTTAATTGTATCATAGTCCGATGAAGCCGGTCCTAGGGTAGCTACTACTTTTACACTTCTATGACGCCTCATAATATTTTTTTCCTATTTTATTCTATACTACCCTATATTTTGTATGTGGTATATACTGTCAATAAGGATAACCTCTTGATCTATTATAATTTAATTAAAAAACTCTAATCATATGAAATATACACCCTTTAAATTAATAGGCGCAAATAGACCTAGCAATATAATTTGTATCTGTGATCATGCTTCTAATTTAGTTCCTAACTTTTGGAGTAAGAATGGACTTGGTATTAGAAAGTCAGAAATGGGGCGACATATAGCCTACGACTTGGGAGCAAAGCGTTTAACCAAAAAATTATCAAGACTCCTAAATGGGCCTGCCATTTTATCAAATTTTTCTAGACTAGTAATTGATCCTAATCGTGGCCTAAATGACCCAACCTTGATTATGAAATTATACGATGGAACTATCATCCCTGAGAACAGAGAGGTTAATGAAGTCGAAAAATCGCGCCGAGTTAATGGATACTACAAACCATATCACAACATTATACAGAACGTTATAAACTCCAGAAAACTTCCAATTATTATATCCATACATAGCTTTACGCCAAAATTAAAGAATGGTCACCAACGACCTTGGGACATTGGTGTCCTACATACTATAGATAGAAGATTATCTAGTGATTTACTTATAGAACTTAGAAAGGATAAATCCTTATGTATTGGCGACAATCTACCATATTCAGGTGACCTCCCAGGCGACACTTTGGATCAACATTGTATACCTTCCAATCACTTACATGCTCTGATAGAATTACGTAACGACCTTCTAGTGAATGAAATGCTAATAAATCATTGGGCTAGTTACCTGGCTTCGAAGATCTTAAAGGTAGTTAAACACTCAACCACAAAAAGGATATAAAATGGATAAAAAAACCGAAATCGAGGTTGAAGCAGCTGCGTTTAGAACACTTCGAAAGCATTTGATGACTAGAAGTGACGTACAAAATATTGACATGATGAACTTAACTGGTTTTTGTAGGAACTGCCTGAGCAGGTGGTACCAAGAGGCTGCTGAAGACCAGGGAGTAACAATAGACAAAATGGCAGCGCGAGAAACATTCTATGGGATGCCCTTTGAGGACTGGAAAGTGAAACATCAATCTGACGCTACACCTAAACAAAAAGAAAATTTTGAAAAGTCACACAATAGCAAGTAAGATATAAGATTAGATTGCTGTTTTTAAACTCTCTTCAATGTATATTTCTCTAAGCCGTTTTGAAACATTACCAGGCTTACCAGTACCAATTTTTTTTCCATCGATTTCAACTACAGGGGTAGTAAATAACGT
>CAJIZW010000051.1 GCA_905181985.1 uncultured Paracoccaceae bacterium
TCCATTTGAGACCGTGGCTAGCAACCTCATGACCGTCCTTTAAGGCCTGTTCAATAACACTTGGATTTCGTTGCGCCGCCATCGCAACAGCAAATAAAGTAATTGGCAAATTATGGTCTCTAAATAATTTCAAAATTCGCCAACACCCTGCACGACTTCCATACTCATAAATAGATTCCATTGACATATGTCTGGAGTTCTCAAACGGAGTAGCACCAATAATCTCAGATAGGAAAGATTCTGATGCTGTATCACCATGTAAAACGCAGTTTTCTCCACCTTCCTCTATATTTAAAACGAACTGGATTGCTACTCTTGCATTATTAGGCCACTTGAATTCAGGCATTTTTTGACCATAACCTATTAAATCTCTTGGATAGTCATTAAAATTTGACATATTTTCCTACAATTCCACTGGTTACTGCAAATTTTACCCTTAGCACCTACTCCGCGGCTTCTAAGTATTCTGTTAGTGGCGGGCATGTGCAAATTAAGTTTCTATCTCCAAAAACATTATCAATCCTACCGACCGCTGGCCAATACTTATCCACCCTGTTTGTACCCGCTGGATAACAAGCCTGCTCTCTTGAGTAGGGTCGATCCCATTCAGAAAGAAGGTCTTCAATAGTATGCGGTGCATTTTTTAACGGATTATTTTCTGGATCAATCTCGTTGTTTTCAATGGCTTTTATTTCACCATATATATCGATCATTGCATCACAGAACCTATCAAGCTCACCTTTATTTTCAGACTCTGTGGGTTCGACCATTAAAGTCCCAGCAACAGGCCAACTCATTGTTGGCGCATGAAACCCATTATCAATTAATCGTTTTGCTATATCGTCAACCGTAACGTGAGCTGTATCCAAGAAAGGCCTAGTATCAATTATGCATTCATGTGCAACTCGACCTTTATTCCCTCTGAAAAGAACACTGAATGATCCTTCAAGCCTTTTAGCAATATAGTTAGCATTTAATATGGCTACTTTCGTAGCCTGGGTTAACCCTGCTCCTCCCATCATTAGGCAATAAGCCCAACTTATGGGTAATATTGAAGCCGAACCGAATGGAGTAGCACTTACCGGGCCAGTTGTTCCGCCCTCAATTGGATGACTAGGTAGGAAAGGCTCAAGGTGTGACTTAACACCAATGGGACCCATCCCTGGCCCACCTCCACCGTGGGGAATACAGAAAGTTTTATGTAGGTTTAAGTGACTGACGTCAGAACCTATTTCTCCAGGTTTTGATACTCCTACCATCGCATTAAGGTTCGCACCGTCAAGGTAGACTTGGCCACCAAATTGATGTGTGATATCACATACTTCTTTTACTGTTTCTTCAAAAACGCCGTGAGTAGACGGATAAGTAATCATACAAGCTGCAAGATTATCGCCAGCCTTAATGGCTTTTTCTCTAAAATCCTCAATATCAACATCTCCGTTTTCAGCGGAGTTGACTATTACTACTGACATTCCTGCCATTTGAGCACTCGCAGGATTAGTTCCGTGCGCACTTACTGGAATTAAACATATGTGCCGATGACTATCACCACGAGCTTTGTGGTAGGCAGCGATTGTTAGCAAGCCTGCATACTCGCCTTGAGCTCCTGAGTTTGGCTGTAAAGACATGGCATCATAACCTGTAATTAAACAAAGTTTTTCAGACAAGTCTTTCAAAAGCTCCTGGTAACCTTCTGTCTGGTTAGCAGGTGCAAATGGATGCATTTTAGAAAATTCAGGCCAGCTTACTGGCATCATTTCTGCAGCGGAGTTTAGTTTCATAGTGCAAGAACCCAAAGGAATCATTGAGCGATCTAAGGCAAGATCTCTATCAGCCAATTTTCTCATGTAACGCATCAGTTCTGTTTCTGAACGATTCATATGGAATATTGAATGATCTAAAAAACTACTGGAACGTATTAAATTTACTGGAAGACAGAAATCCTCTGAAAAATCTGTCCATTTACAATTTAACCCAAAAGCGGCCCAAACATCCTCAATTGTTTCACGTTGTGTGGTCTCATCAACAGTGATTCCAAGTTGAGTTGTCCCGATTTTTCTTAAATTGATACCTTTGACCACAGCAGAATTTAAAATTGATTTCTGATTTTTTCCTACATCAACTGTGATAGTATCAAAGAAATCCTTAGACTTAATCCCGAAACCACCAGCCTTTAAACCTTTTGCCATGTGGTTTGTATTTAGATTTACCTTTTGTGCAATTGCTTTCAACCCGTCAGGTCCATGAAAAACTGCATAAAGAGATGCCATAACCGCTAATAGAGCTTGTGCAGTACATACATTTGAAGTCGCTTTTTCACGCCTTATATGCTGCTCTCGAGTTTGCAAGGATAACCGATATGCTTTAGTTCCTCGAGTATCTATTGAAACCCCTACAATTCTTCCGGGCATGGACCTTTTGTATGAATCCTTACACGACATATATGCTGCGGAAGGCCCACCAAACCCCATTGGAACGCCAAACCTTTGAGTGGATCCAACAGCGATGTCAGCACCCATTTCTCCAGGTTCTTTCAGTAGAGTTAGAGCTAAGGGGTCAGCAATCATAATAGCAATTGCCTTAGCTTCATGAAGTTCTGATATCTTTTTTGAAAAATCAGTTAATTCCCCAAATGTTCCTGGATATTGGAAAATTGCACCAAAGTGATTGTCTGCTTTTAATTCCTCCGGATTACCAACGGTTATATCAATTCCCAATGGCATTGCTCTTGTCTGCATCACGGCGATGTTTTGAGGATGACAGTTCTCATCAATAAAGAAGCTTTTCTTCTTCGATTTTGAAATACGCTCAGCCATAGTCATTGCTTCTGCAGCGGCAGTTGCCTCATCAAGTAGAGAGGCATTTGCAACTTCTAGGCCAGTCAGATCGCATATCATCGTTTGATAATTTAATAGAGCCTCTAATCTTCCTTGGCTTATTTCTGGCTGGTAAGGCGTATACGCAGTATACCAAGCGGGGTTTTCAAATACATTCCTTTGAATTGCGGGCGGGGTTACCGTGTCGTGGTAACCCTGCCCAAGCATTGTCGTCATAACTTTGTTTTTAGATGCAACATCTCGCATATATTTTAGCAAGTCTTGCTCAGACTTCGGTTCTCCAAAATAAAGAGGAGTTTTTTGACGGATATTTTCTGGAACTGTTTGGTCAATTAACTCATCGATGTCCTTAACCCCAAGAACTTTACACATGTCAGCAATTTCTGATTTAGATGGTCCAATGTGACGTAGATTAGCAAAGTCGTAAGGTGAGTATTGTGTTGGATTAAAAGTCATGAAATTTTCCTTAGCCAATGAATTTGTTATATTCTGCCTCTGACATAAAATCTTCTAGGTCAGAAAGGTTTTCTATTTTCAATTTAAACATCCAACCGTCTCCAGTCGGATCGTCGTTTACTTTGCTAGGCTCATCATTCAAGATTTCATTAACCTCTACTATTTCACCGTCTAATGGCGCCAAAATATCTGATGCGGCCTTCACACTTTCTATTACCACAATCTCTTCATCCTTGGTGACAGATGTGCCTACTTCAGGTAGCTCAATAAAGACGATATCACCTAACTCGGTTGATGCGTGCTTAATA
>CAJIZW010000052.1 GCA_905181985.1 uncultured Paracoccaceae bacterium
CCTTGTCAGTTAGTGCTTTAATCTCTGAAGATGACAGTTCCGTTATAACTTCCCCATTTTCATTTTTGACTCCAGAAACATCAGTTAGAAGTAGTAACCTATCCGCCTTTAATGCTGCTGCTATTGCACCAGCTACGGTATCTCCATTAATATTATATGTCTCTCCGCCTTCTCCTAAGCCTATAGGAGCAACGACCGGAATAAAGCCGGACTTAAACATTTCACTTAAGACGAAGGGGTCTACCTTAGTTGGTTTTCCAACAAAACCAAACTTTGGATCTTCAGGAGTGCAATGTATTAAGTTTGCGTCTTTACCTGAAAGGCCAATACCTTTTCCACCTTGTGTATTAATTGCTTGAACTATTTTTTTATTGATGCTTCCAGAAAGCACCATTTCCACCACTTTAATAGTTTCCTTGTCTGTGACCCGCTTTCCATCAATAAACTTTGATTTAATATCTAATTTTTCTAACATCTCATTTATCATTGGACCACCACCATGCACTATAACAGGGTTTATACCAACTTGCTGCATGAGAACGATATCTCGGGCAAAGACTTCCATGTTTTGATCGTTACCCATAGCGTGACCACCAAGCTTAATGACAACTACAGCACCATCGTACCTTTGTAAGTAAGGGAGTGCCTCGGAGAGAGTTTTTGCAGATGTCACCCAGTCATGACTAAGGTTTAATTGCTTTTTCATAGGTTGGTTTTCCAATAACTGAACATTCCATGTATAGTATATTTGGTATATATAGAAGAATTAAGAGTTTTCTACTATATTAAAGCAGATTTCTTGAAATACTGTTTAATTTTCTTTCACTCAAGTGTTGCGATAGCTGATCGTAGATCTGGTATCCCTAGGCCTGTATTGGAAGAGGTAATAATTATCTCTGGATATGCCGCTGAGTGAGAAGATAAATCATCTGATACTGATTTTATTAAAGCGCTAAAGTCAGGTGATTTTATTTTATCTGTCTTTGTAAGTACAATTTGAAATGTTACGGCTGATTTATCGAGTGCGCTGAGGATTTCATGATCTACCTTTTTTATACCGTGCCTAGCATCTATGAGAACAAATGCACGCCTAAGGGTCTGTCTCCCAGACAGATATAGTTTTAGTAAATTTTGCCATTTCTTTACTACTGCTAAAGGTGCTTCTGCAAACCCGTAGCCTGGGAGGTCAACCAAGTAAAATTTTTCGCCGATTGAGAAGAAGTTTATTTCCTGCGTTCTTCCTGGTGTATTCGAAGTTCTAGCTAGTGCTTTTCGTCCAGTCACAGCATTAAGTAAACTAGATTTTCCTACATTAGACCTTCCAGCGAAACAGATTTCTGTTCGATTTGGTAGCGGTAGACCGTCTATAGCGACTACACCTTTTAGAAAAGTGTTTTCACCGGCAAAAAGTCTTCTTCCTTCCTCCAGGGCGTCTTTGGAAAGTTCTTTAGATATTTGGAATGTGAATTTAGTCATGCCATTAAACTATAATACCGAAATGGTATCACCAACCATTATTTTACCAGGCTCTAGAACCTGGCCATAAACTCCAAAGTCTTTATGACCCCAGGTTTCCAGGATCGACAAAGTATCAACGTCTCGTTCTCCAGTTGTGGGGTTTGCTGTTGTAGCTAAACATCTGACTATACGTTCTTGTATGGCTATTTTGCATTCACCTATTGAAATAATTTTACCTATCCAATTAAATTCTTCCCATGGGTCTAAACCATCTAACCATAAATTTCCTCTCCATCTTCTAATGTCGAGTTTTTCCCCTAATTTTCTTTCAATGGCTTGGTGACTGGTAATGCTATTAAGAGATACCGATGGGTAATCTGTATCTGTCATGCCCCGACCTAAAACTCGAACAACTCTCTCAGATTTTGATCTGTTTTTCGGCATTATTGGAGAAACCCATTTTATTAACTCTTCTGAATTTTTTTCTGGATGAATAGTTACTGATTTTAGGTCTGGATGGCTCAAAGTTACTTCTTCGTTGGATTCATTCAAAGAAGCATTTATCGCCATTAATTTAGGCGCCTTTGATCCTCTAGAAAAGTTTACACACTCAGCCCAAGAGCCATTATTTGCTTTTGACGTTTCATGTGCAACAGCCCAACAACGGTCCCAGGGTAGTGTTTTATCTTTACTCAGCTCTACACTGGTAAGCTCTTCTCGGCCGTGACTCTTAATTGGATGCCTCCATATATGTTTTAATATAGGTGTCATTTTTTGTCTGCTTTTTTTCTTTTAAGACTAGACTTAATATTTCCAAAGAGGTCAGGTTTATAACCCTGACTTCGCATTATTGCATATTGCTGACCAAAGGTCATAACATTGTTGGCGATCCAGTAAACTACTAAGCCACTTGCAAAACTTCCCAGCATAAACATGAAAACCCATGGCATCCAAGCAAATATCATTGCTTGAGTTGCATCTGTTGGAGCGGGGTTTAACTTTTGCTGAAGCCACATTGATATGCCCAGGAGGATAGGTAGAACCCCAATAGATACAAGTGCAAAAATCGTACCAACTTCTGGTGTGCCCCATGGTAAAAGTCCAAATAAATTAAGAATTGATGATGGATCAGGTGCACTTAAGTCTTTAATCCAGCCGACCCAAGCCTCGTGTCGTAGCTCTATGGTTACAAAAATAACTTTATATAGAGAGAAAAAGATGGGGATTTGTAGTAGGATTGGCAAACAACCAGCAGCAGGGTTTACTTTTTCTTTTTTGTATAGAGCCATCATTTCGACTTGAAGTTTTTTCTTGTCGTCGCCTACCTTGGCTTTAATTTTTTCCATCTCAGGCTGTAGATTTTTCATTTTAGCCATCGACACATATGATTTATAAGCCAAGGGAAGAAGAAGAGCTTTAATTAAAAATGTGAGAGCAATAATTGAAAAGCCCATATTTCCTATAAACCCATTTAACCAATATAATACTGCAAAGATTGGTTTGGTTAGAAAAAAGAACATTCCCCAGTCAATCGAGTCTAAAAACCCGTTTATGCCATCTTTTTCGTAATTTTTGATTGTGGCCCATTCTTTTGCTCCAGCGAACAGCTTTGTGGAAATCATTTTTGTATCGCCAGGTGCAACATTTACAAGTTTTAACCTTGTTTCAGTTTGATACACCTCTGCACCAGGTACATATTTGGCAACTGAGGTGAACGGAGCGCCAGGTGTTGGAATTAAAGCAGTCATCCAATACTTATCTGTAAACCCTATCCAACCATTTTCAGATACCTTTGAAATATTAGTGTTTGCAGCTTCTCTAGGTAAAAATGTGAAATCTGGCATGTCATCGTAATCAACTTCATCTAACTCGCCGTCGGCCATTGATACAACGCCCTCGTGTAGAATGAAAAAGCCAATAACATCTGGCTCACCGTGTCTTGCTATTATGCCATAAGGTTGAAGGTCGAAATTTTTAGATGATTTATTTTCAACAGACTGTTCTATTGAAAACATAAAATTTTCATCAACAGAAATTTTTCTACGAAAGATTAACCCTTGAGTATTTTCCCACTTTAAAACCACAGGACTATTAGGTTTAATACTACTTCCTCTTTCTATTCCCCATAGAGTTGTGGGACCAGGAACCTGGTCATAATTTAGGTTTGTTGATCCGGGCGTCCACCCAAACAGTGCGTAATACGCATTAGGACTGTCAGTGGGGGATAAGAGAGCTACGTTTTTCTTCTTTTCTAAGGTCTCATAGTAGTTTTTAAGTTTTAACTGATCTATTCTTCCACCTAGGAGGGATATAGATCCACTCAAGTTTGGTGTGGAAATTTTTACTCTTGGAGCTGGAGTTCCTTTTGAATTATTAAGACCTGCTACTGTTTGTGGGATGTTTGATGTCGTATTCACAACTGGTGGCAATAGGCCACTATTATTCTTATCTGAAGCCAGCTCTATCGTATTGTCTATATCCTGAGGAAGCTCTTCGGGAGGAAAAAGGAAAAACCAGGTTAGAATTACAAAAAAACTAAGAACTGTTGCGAAAATAAGATTTTTATTTTGTCCGTCCATTATGGGACTACCACCTATAATATTTAAATTTAAAATGGTTCAACATCTTGATGTAGAGAAGGTCAAGCTTTTTCTCGAGATATTTACCGCAACAAGGTTATTAATTAACAGAAATTTAGGTGTTTGGTGTTTTATCACTTTTTAATTTTTTAGGCGCACTATTCCGTACTAGGCCTTTAAAATCGAATATATTAGTGTCTAACAGGTGAGAAGGATTACTGTTCATCAACCCTCTAAAAATTTTTTGTTTACGCCCAGGATGTTTTTGTTCCCAACTGTTCAGTAATTCTTTTATATTTTGCCTTTGAAGTCCATCTTGAGAGCCGCAAAGGTCACATGGAATTATTGGGTAGTCCATCGCTCTTGAAAATTTATCACAATCAGCTTCGGCAACATATGCTAAAGGTCTATAGACGAACACGTCACCCTCATCATTGAGAAGCTTTGGTGGCATTGCGGCTAAACGAGAGCCATGAAACAAATTTAACATGAATGTCTCAAGAATGTCTTCTCTATGATGCCCTAAAACAATAGCTGAACAACCTTCCTCTCGGGCAATACGATATAGAATACCACGCCTCAACCGGGAACAAAGTGAACAATATGTACGACCTTTAGGTACTTTTTCAGTAACTATTGAGTAAGTATCTTGATATTCTATTCTGTTAGGTACTCTCATTTCTTTTAAAAACTTTGGTAGTATAGTCGCAGGAAAATTAGGTTGGCCTTGGTCTAAATTACAAGCTAGAATCTCTATGGGTAGCAGCCCGCGCCATTGTAACTCTGTTAGGGCTGCTAATAGTGTGTAGCTATCTTTGCCACCTGACAGACAAACCAACCAGCGAGCACCTGGCTCTAGCATACCGAAGTCACAGATAGCTTGACGAGTTTCCTTGATTATTCGTTTGCGTAGTTTTTTAAACTCAGTTGTAGAAGGCGCATTATCAAATAAGGGATGGATAGGGGAATTATCAAGCATGGCACACATATATTGCTGTGTTGAGTATAAGGGAAGTTAAATCTGAGTATATCAAAAATATTCTAGATTATAATATACCCTTAAGTTTCTCTAAGGGACATTGTCTATTCCAGAGCTTCCAAGCGGATGACACTTTAGAATCCTTTTGAAAGTTAGATTTATCCCTTTGATCGCCCCATGTTTTTTTAAAGCGTCTAATGCATAGGCTGAGCAAGTAGGCATGAAACGGCAGTTTGAACCGACCCAAGGTGAAAAGACCAGCCTATATAATCTGATAGGTAGAGATAATATGTAAGCAAACGGTGTCATGAGTGAACTTTCTTAATAGCCTTATTCAGGTCTTCAATAAGTAAAGAATAATTTCTCTCAAGTGTAGTTTTTGGACGCCCAACTAAAACATAGTCCCAACCTGGATTACCCTTTTGTGTCAATGTAGCCTTAGAAATTTCCCTGAGACGCCGTTTTGCTCGATTTCTAGCAACAGCGTTCCCTAGTTTTTTTGAACAAGTATACCCAACTCTGGTATTTAAGTTACCATCCTGACGGTTTCGACCTTGTAAAAGAAACCCTGGTTGCCCAGAACGCTTTTCAGCTGCCGCTAATAAGAAATCTCTGCGCTTTAAAATCGTGGTAAGGGTTATTTGAATAATATTCATCTTACGCCCTAAAAGGTATATCTCTTATAAGTTAAATCTTTATAACAGAGTGTCTTTTTAGGAATTATTTACGCACTCAGCGACTTACGCCCTTTGGCTCTACGAGCATTAAGGATTTTTCTTCCTGCTTTTGTGGCCATTCTTGCGCGAAAACCATGGCGGTGTTTACGAACTAGGTTAGAAGGCTGAAATGTACGCTTCATAATTAAACATCCCGAATATATAATAAGTTATTAAGAGGTGTCTATTAACGTTAGTATTCGATTAGGTCAACGGCCAAAGCATCTTATATTTATAATAATTTATGATTTATAATAAATAATGTCCTCTAATCAAGGCATACTTTATATATTAGTTATTTAATAAGGGTCCCTTATTTAGTTGTTTTTTGTTTTGGAGTTAGGTTTGTATGATGAATAATACTTGCAAAGAAAAGTCTCCAGAGGTACATCCTCCTGACCCCCGCGCGCTGGTAGCTCAGTTGGATAGAGTACTTGACTACGAATCAAGGGGTCGGGGGTTCGAATCCTCCCCAGCGCGCCATTAATTTTCCTTGATATAGGAATAAAGCCAAAAAAACTGAAGCTAACCAACCTATTAAGAGATACTAGTGTAAAGCCTTGGAATATATTAGGTAAGTTATATCCATTTCTCTTCTTTTTGACGTTTATGAGCATGAACGGCATTTTTCATTAACATAGCAACTGTCACAGGGCCAACTCCACCAGGTACCGGTGTAATCCATCCGGCGATTTCCTTTACAGACTCTGAGTCTACGTCGCCGACTATCTTAGTTACTCCATGCATGTCAGAAATTTGGTTAATACCTATATCAATTACTGCTGCTCCTGGTTTTATCATGTCTGACTTAATAAAAAGAGGTTTCCCAATTGCCACTATCACTACGTCTGCTCGGCGTGAATGCATGGCAACGGATCTAGTCATATGGTGGCAAACCGTTACAGTGGCACCTTCTGCCATTAGGAGAAAAGCTATTGGCTTTCCAACAATCTCTGAATGCCCAATCATTACAACTTCCAGGCCCTCCATTTTCAAACCGGTCTCCCTAATTAACTCGACTGATGCGGCAGCGGTACAAGGGGCCATTGCAATATCAGAGTAAACAATATTTCCAATTGATGCAGGGTTCATGCCTTCTACATCCTTAAGGGGATGAATGGCTGATTGTAATGATCTAACGTTTATGTGGTTAGGGACAGGTCGTTGTAATATTATACCCAAAACCTCTGAGCTATCATTGAGCTTTAATATTCTTTGTTTGCATTCTTCCTGAGTTATATCGTGATCCCAAATTTGCTCATTAAATTTTATCTCTGATTTTCTGGCGGCATTTGCTTGGTTTCTAACATAAATAGCAGTCTCTGGTGTTTGCCCTATGCATATTGAAACTAATGCGCCCATATTATTTTGATTTACTGAATATGATTTTACGTCAAGTAATATTCGATCTCTAACTGGCAAGCCGCTTAAGTATCTATTTTCTTTCAAGGCTTTATCCTTTTCAATTTCTTTGGTTGAAACGTCTTCCAATTAGTGAGGCTGCAATATTTGTCTTTTGAATATCTATTGCTCCTCCAGCTATCCCCCAACCCCATGAATCTCGAAATTTTTGTTCAATTGGGTAGTCGCTCGAGTAGCCATAGGCTCCCATAAGTTGCATTGCTTTACCCGTGACTTCACGACAAATCTCATTCGCATAACACTTGGCTATTGAACTTTCTCCTACTGTTGGGAGTTTGCTATTAGTGTTAGTGACTGCCCGATATAACAACATTCGAGAAGCATCCAACTTCATCTTCATTTCAGCAATTGAAATTTGCACTGCCTGGAAATCGATAAGTTGTTTTCCAAATTGTTTTCTTTCTTGAACGTAATTGAGCACATAATCAAACGCAGATTGTGCACATGCCAGGCTCATAGTGGTATTGCCGCAGCGTTCAAGATCAAATGCTTTCATTAATTTTTTGAAGCCACCTGCCGGTAAAACAATGTTTTCAAGTGGTAAGCTGATATTATCAAAGTGCATATCTGCGCTTACGACACCCCTCCAACCCATATGCCGCTCTTTTTTTCCAAAACTTAATCCAGGCTGATTTTTTTCGATTAAAACAGCACCTATTCCATTTGCACCTTGTTCATTGGACATTTTACAGTAAACGACATAAGCATCGGCATGACTTGCTCCTGAGCACCAACGTTTTGTGCCATTAACTAAAACTCTACCATTGCTGATTGTGGCACTGGTACTTAGGTCAGTCAGTGCTGAACCAGCGTGTGGCTCAGACATAGCAACTGCTAAAATCATTTTACCTGAGCATACCTTGGAGAGTGTTTTTTCTTTTAACTTCTCTGATGCAAAATATGAAATAGCTAATGCCGGGCCAAAACAACTTTCAAAAACTGGGAATGCGAGTGCAATCGAAATTTTTGCTACTTCTTCGAGTACGAGCACAGCCTCAAAGTTACTCATGCCTAACCCACCATATTTTTGTGGCAGATTGACACCCAGAAAACCCATGTCAGAGAATTTCTGAATTATTTTCTTGTTAGGGGG
Organism: uncultured Paracoccaceae bacterium; assembly: GCA_905181985.1. GTDB lineage: Bacteria > Pseudomonadota > Alphaproteobacteria > Rhodobacterales > Rhodobacteraceae. The sequence goes on from CAJIZW010000052.1 coordinate 8,248, forward strand.
TTTACCTGTTAGCTCAATTTGGGCTGCAACTGCAGTTAGTTCGTTTTTAGCAAACTTTCGAACAGAGTCCTGTAATTCTATTTGTTCATTTGACAGAGTAAAGTCCAATTATTCACCTCAAATATTTTGATTTAACATTCACATTATTATTTCATAGGTTACAATAGGTATCAATTTGCTAGTAGCAATTATATTAATAAGATTTTTTAGATGAAGGAAACCAAATGACAAATTTCACCAAAGGCACAATGGCCCTTGAGGGGATAAAAATTCTCGATCTAAGTCGAGTTTTGGCTGGTCCTTGGGCCACTCAAATGCTAGCTGATTTAGGGGCAGATGTTGTTAAGGTTGAGTCAGTCTTAACTGGTGACGATACACGGTCTTGGGGGCCACCTTTTATTACTAGACCAGATGGTTCAAAGGGTGAAGCTGCGTATTTCTCTTGCGCCAATCGAAATAAACGGTCAATTACTATCGATTTTTCAAAACCTGAGGGAGCTTCTTTGATCCATGTTCTTTTGCAAGAGGCAGATATTATAGTAGAAAACTTTAAGGTTGGAGGGCTAAAAAAATACAAATTAGATTATGAATCTATTAAAAAAATCAATCCAAAGATAATTTATTGTTCGATTACTGGCTTTGGTCAGACTGGACCATATGCTCACCGGTTAGGTTATGACTTCTTAATACAAGGCATGGGTGGATTAATGAGTATTACTGGTCAGCCCGAAAGCCTTTGTGGTGGAGAACCAATGAAGGTGGGTGTAGCCATCTGTGATTTGTTTACAGGAATGAATGCGGGATCTTCAATCTTGGCTGCCTTACATTACAGGAATCGTACGGGTAAAGGGCAACATATAGACTGTTCTTTAATGGACAGTCAGGTTTCCATGCTAGCAAATCAAGCATCTAACTGGTTAAATGGTGATGTTGTACCTACTAGAATGGGTAATAGTCACCCTAATGTTATCCCTTATCGAGTTTTTGCGTCATCAGATGGACATCTAATAATAAGTTGTGGGAATGACTCACAGTTTCAGAGGTTATGTGATGCGTTAGGACTTTCAGAAATCTCAAATGATCTTAAGTACAAATCGAATGAAGCTAGGCTTAAGAACAGAGAAGCCCTTGAAACTGAATTACAGTCAGTATTGGAAAAAATGAAAAAAGAAGATATAATTGAGATGCTAGAAGCGGTAAATGTTCCATGTGGCCCTATAAACAACCTGCCTGAGGTTTTTGCAGACCCACAAGTTATTTCAAGGAAAACAGAAATTGACCTTAAACGCTCTGATGGTGCTACTATAAAAACAGTTGCTTTTCCGGCGAAGCTCAGTGAGTCACCTGCAACCTATAGAAATGCACCGCCAATCTTAGGAGAGCATACTGAAGAAATTTTATTGGACTGGGCAAAACTGTCAGACGAGGAAATTAAATCACTAAGAGAGAAAAAAGTTATTTAGTGTAAGATTTTTACGTATGACTTAAAAATTTTATTACGATTAGAGTTTGGTGGAGCCTAGGGGGATCGAACCCCTGACCTCTTGCATGCCATGCAAGCGCTCTCCCAGCTGAGCTAAGGCCCCTGATATCGACTGAGTGATTTTTTAAACATTTTGATTAAGAAAACCAAGTGAATTATTCTTCTTCCGAAGGAACATCTGCTATATCATCAAGACTAACTGTCTCTTCGTCATCATCTTCAAGTAATCCATCATTTTCTAAAAGATCATCTTCTATAACTATATCCTCATCATCTTCTAAAACAATTTCTGTGCTTTCTTCCGTGACGTCATTCTCTTTATTTTGCGCGTCAGGTTTGTCAGCTTCCATGGTGCGAGATTTATTCCCTAGAAGAACCTCAAGAGAAAATTCATGACCACATGCTGGACACAACATTGGATCTTTTTTAAGATCGTAAAATCTTACTGAGCAACTAGGGCAAACACGTTTAACCCCCCATTCTTCTTTGGGCATAATTTTCCTCTTTTCAAATCGAAGATATTCTAGACTAGGCAGTTGCCACAGGCGGAGCTTAGTGTCAAAGACTTTCCAATATTTTTCTTATGACTTTTAGAATTTTTTGTACTTGTTCACTCAAAATAGTGCGTTAGGGTCTAAATTTATGGATAACACTGAAAAATTACATTCTATTACTGTGGGTTTTCCTGAGGTACAGGTTTTCGTAAAAAAATCAAAAAAGGCTAAAAGAGTTTCCCTGAGAGTTTCTGGAGCCAATGGCAATGTTTTTCTGATTGTTCCAGTTAGAGTTAGTATGCAAGATGCTGAAAATTTTGCGTGTGAGAAAGTAGGGTGGATCCGTAAGCAGTTAGTTAGCAAAGTTGAAAAAACCTCGGTACAACATGGAACCATTTTACCAATAGGAGGCGTTCCACACAAGATAATAGCTGGTTATGGAAAAAAAATAATATTTAAGGATCGTACTATAATAGTACCGTTTAAAAGGAAAAGTTTTAATTCTGGTCTGAAAGCGTTTTTGATTGAGTTAGCTCGCCAAAGGTTTTGTGAAAGGACAGACTATTATACTAAATTGATTGGAAAAGAGTACAGCAGGATAAACATAAGAGATACAAAGTCTAGGTGGGGTTCATGTAGCGCGGAAGGTAACATTTCATATTCGTGGCGACTTATTTTAGCACCAAACTCTGTCTTAGATTATTTAGTAGTTCATGAAGTTAGTCATTTAGTAGAAATGAATCACTCAATTAATTTTTGGAACGAGGTGGAAACATTAATGCCAAACTATAAGGAATTTCGTTCATGGCTAAAGCTAAATGGTGAAAGACTACATTCATATCAATTTTAGGGGTTTGCTATTATTTAATTTTGTGATCACATATGTAAATGAGAAAAAGTAAATTAAAACCGTTTAGTTTAGGTTTCGAAGTTAACTCTGAGGTTCAAACGGGTTCGGCGAATGAATATATTTATCGTTGTTTGAGATCTCTAATAATGTATGGAGAGATTTTGCCTGGAACCTCAATGACCCTAAGAGGGGTAGGTAAGGAGTTTGGGGTTTCTATGACCCCGATCCGAGAGGCAGTGAGGCGTCTAGTAGCAGAAGGCGCATTAAATCTTTCTATTTCTGGTCGAATTTCTACACCAGAGTTAACAAATGATCGAATAGAGGAGTTGGCTTCTTTACGTGCTCTTTTGGAGCCAGATCTTGCTACCCGTGCCCTTCCTCGCGCTCACTCAGCTTTAATAGAAAGGTTGGAAGCTACCAACGCCCTTATAGCGAAAGCTATAAGGGCCGAAAGCTCTGTAGATTATATTAGGTACAATCTAGAATTTCATAGGTCATTATATTTGAGAGCCCAAGCGCCTGCGACACTTGCTCTATTGGAAACGGTTTGGTTGCAGTTGGGACCAACTATGAGGAGTTTATATGGTAAACTGCAGCGAACTAATTCACCCGAACATCATCAATCGATTATAGAGGCATTGAAGGTGGGCGATGAGCCCAGTTTACGTTTGGCTGTTAAAGCAGATGTCACGCAAGGACTTAAACTTTTAGCTCAATAATATATGAGATTGGATAACTGGTTTAGATCAAACCAATACCAGCATTATGACCTTAAAGTTTTTAGTAGACTCGTGCTTTTGGAGCAATTTTCTTTAAATCGATGCCACCGTCTTTTTGTTGCGTTAAGGGCTTTAGCTGCACGTCTCTGTACTTTATTGACGTATTTTCCCCACAATACACTAACGAGTGTTTTCGCCACTCTTCGTCATCTCGCTCAGGATAATCTTCATGCGCATGTGCTCCTCGGCTTTCTTTTCGGGCTTCTGCCGCAACAATAGTTGCTATGGCATTTGGCATTAAATTTGTTAATTCTAGTGTTTCCATAAGATCAGAATTCCAAATCATTGAACGATCGGTGACTTTTATGTCCGCCATCTTTTTATATACCGCTCTCATTTTTTCCACCCCTTCTGCTAGTGTTTTCTCAGTTCTAAAGACGGCAGCGTCAGATTGCATTGTTTTTTGCATTTCAAGCCTAAGGTCGGCAGTAGGAATAGCGCCTTTTGAATACCGCAAATTATCAAATCTATTTAATATTTTATCAACCTCATTTGAAGAAATTGTAGGGTTAGAAGATTTTCTATCTACAACTTTTCCTGCTCGAATCCCTGCAGCTCGTCCAAAAACTACTAAATCTATCAAAGAGTTAGAGCCTAATCTGTTTGCTCCATGAACAGATGCACACCCTGCTTCTCCGACAGCCATTAACCCTGGAACAACTTGATTGTGATCAGTGTCTGTTGGAGACAACACTTCTCCCCAATAATTGGTTGGAATTCCACCCATATTATAATGCACCGTTGGAAGAACGGGAACAGGGTCTTTTGTCAAATCAACACCTGCGAAAATTCGTGCACTTTCAGATATTCCTGGTAACCTGGTTGCTAGGGTTTCAGCCGGAAGATGATTGAGGTTAAGGTGGATATGATCTGAGTGCTCGCCTACTCCACGGCCTTCCCGGATTTCCATTGTCATACATCTTGATACAACATCCCTAGAAGCCAGATCTTTATAGGTTGGGGCATATCGTTCCATAAAACGTTCACCCGAGGAATTAGTTAAGTATCCACCTTCACCTCTAGCACCTTCGGTAATCAAGCAACCCGCACCGTATATCCCTGTAGGATGGAATTGTACGAACTCCATATCTTGTAGAGGCAGCCCTGCTCTTGCTACTAAGCCTCCGCCATCCCCAGTACAAGTGTGTGCAGACGTTGCAGAGAAATATGCGCGACCATATCCACCGGTCGCTAAAACGACCATTTTTGCTGAAAAGAGATGTAAAGTTCCATCTTCTAGTTTCCAACATAGAACACCTTTGCAAGTGCCGTCAGCACTCATTATGAGGTCAATAGCAAAGTATTCGATATAGAACTCGGCATTATTTTTTAATGATTGTCCGTAAAGTGTATGTAGCATTGCGTGACCTGTTCTATCTGCCGCTGCGCATGTTCGCTGTACAGGAGGGCCTTCACCAAACTCTGTCGTATGTCCTCCAAAAGGTCGTTGATATATTTTACCTTCTTCTGTCCTTGAAAAAGGTACCCCATAATGCTCTAACTCATAGACAGCTTTAGGAGCTTCCCTTGCAAGGTACTCCATCGCATCAGTATCTCCAAGCCAGTCAGAGCCTTTCACTGTGTCGTACATGTGCCATTGCCAATTATCTGGACCCATGTTGGCAAGAGATGCGGCTATTCCACCCTGAGCTGCGACTGTATGGGATCTGGTTGGAAATACTTTTGTCACACAAGCAGTCTTTAAACCCTGTTCTGCCATACCCAAAGTCGCTCGCAGTCCGGCACCACCAGCCCCGACGACTACAACATCATACTCATGTGTTTCATATTTATAAGATTGCATTTGCGGTTGTCTCCAAGGGTTCAGAAATAGATTCGGATTATTGAAATTAAATTAATAGCAATTGCACTATAGCAAATTATATTTGCTATAGTGAGGAGTATTTTTTTTGTGGAACCCCTTACATAATCTTCAATTAAAGTTTGCACACCATATCTAAAGTGTAGCAAACCTATGCACACAGTTAGTACTACTATGATAGCGTTAGTAGGTTTTGAGAGAAAAATATTTGCGTCTTCATAGCTGGATCCCAGTACCTTACCAAAAGTGAAAATAAATATTGGGGCTACTATCGCTAAAATTACTGAAGTGATTATCATTCTAATATGTTTGTCTGTGCCATTACTAGGTTTTTGAAAAAACACCCTTGGATTTATAATCTTAAAATAATTCATTTTTCTCTTTCAGAGATTAATTGCTGTCAATAATGTTAGAACGAAAGATCCCGCTATCACGCCATAGGCAAGATATTTTGCGTGGATAAGGTCAAATCCGCGGCCTGTATCCCAGTATAAGTGCCTCAGGCCGGCTAAAAAGTGATACCAAAATGCCCAAAGTGATAAAAACAATATTATTTTGACAAACCAGCTATTTAATATCTTATTTACAACCTCAAAGTTCTCTGAATTTCCAGAAGCAGCAAAAATCCACCAAACTATTAGTAGCGATGCGATTAAGAGTGCATTACCAGTTATGCGAGTAAAAATAGATGTAACTGATGTGAACTCGGGCCTATAAATTGAAAGATGAGGTGAAAGAGGCCGTTTGCGTTTAGTTGGTTCTTTCATTTAAAATCCTAAAGACTAGATATCCTCGTCATAGATAACACAAAAAACGGTAGTGTCACTCCCGGTAACACTCTATTATTGCGGTATTTTGGCACATATTTGTTAACTTCTGATAACTGTGATCACAAGTTTCTAGTGCTGTTATGAATTGTATCTGAAATAGTTCGCATATATCATACTGGCCGATATAATAGTTTCTACCTAGTTAATCTAGCATCAGATATGATAGCCACTAAGTTGAACTTTACTTTCGAATTCATTTTGAGACATGTATTCAGGTTAGAACCCCATCATAAAGGAGTTTAGTTCCAGCTAAAAACAACAAAATATATGTAAAAATAAAAAATAACGACTCTGGTATAATTTTATGGGCATACGCTCCAGCTATTGTACCAAAAACTGCTACTGGTGCTAGTAATAAGTCAATCTTTAGAGTTTCCCAAGTAAAAAAACCTAGAAAACTGTAAGGGGCAATTTTAAAAATATTTATCGCCCAAAATGAAATTACTGTGGTCGACTGATAAAGTGTTTTATTCATTTTTTGAGATAAAAGAAATAAGGCTACTGGTGGCCCACCTGCATGGCTTATGAAGCTAGTGAAGCCGGCACTAATACCAATAAATAAGCCTATTTTATGATTAAATTTTATTCTAGGTATTTTTAGTGTGAAGAGGTTTTTTATGACTTCAAAGCAAACGAAACCTATTGAGATTAACCCAAGAAGAATTTGTATCAGGTTAGGACTTGCTGCTCGATAAAAAAAGATAGCTATAATTACACCAAATAAACCACCTAGAATAAGAACTTTTGCGTTGATATAATCCCATTTTTTCCAGTATAGCTTTAAAGATACGGCATCCATTAACATCAGTAATGGTAACATAATCCCCAATGCTTGAGTGGGTTCAACCACAAGAGCAAGAATAGGTATGCATATAAAAGAGGCCCCACTGCCAAAGCCTCCTTTTGAAATACCAGCCAGGAGTACAGCAAGGATTGAAAGAACAATAAAAAACGTACTAATATCCATATAAATTTAAAACCAAATTATTTATGATCTTAGCCTTGCGCGACTCTACTCAAAAGTCTAGATCTGACTCCGAAATTAATAAATAAGGAAATATCAAAATGGCGAGATCTAAAATAGTTTTAATAGGCTCTGGGCAAATTGGAGGAACTCTTGCACATTTGGCTGCGATAAAGGAAATGGGTGACATAGTTCTCTTCGATATAGCTGAGGGTACGCCAAAAGGTAAGGCACTAGATATTGCTGAGGCTGGGCCTTCTGAAGGATTTGATGTAACACTCAAAGGTACTTCTGACTACAAGGATATAGCGGATGCTGATGTTTGTATTGTAACTGCAGGGATCCCAAGAAAACCTGGTATGAGCCGTGACGATCTGCTGGGTATCAACTTAAAAGTGATGAAGGCTGTAGGAGAAGGTATCAAAGAGTTTGCACCTAATTCTTTTGTGATATGTATTACAAATCCACTTGATGCGATGGTTTGGGCGTTAAGGGAATTCTCCGGACTTCCACATGAAAAAGTTTGTGGTATGGCTGGAATTCTTGATTCAGCTAGGTTTAGGCATTTTTTAAGTCTTGAGTTCAATGTATCAATGCGAGATGTTACTGCATTTGTACTAGGAGGGCATGGGGATACAATGGTTCCTTTGATTCGTTACTCGACTGTGGGTGGAGTGCCACTGCCTGATTTAATTAAAATGGGATGGACCACTCAAGATAGGTTAGAGGAGTTAGTACAGAGAACTCGAGATGGTGGTGCAGAGATAGTGGGTTTATTGGGAAATGGATCAGCATTTTATGCTCCAGCTACTGCTGCGATAGAAATGGCAGAAGCTTATCTCAAGGACCAAAAAAGAGTACTGCCATGCGCAGCCTATGTTGATGGAGAGTTTGGCTTAAACGGATTTTATGTGGGGGTGCCCGTGATTATTGGAGCTAAAGGTGTCGAAAAAGTTGTTCCGATAATTCTTACAAAAGAGGAGCAGGTGATGTTTGATAAGTCTGTGAATGCCGTAGAAGCACTGGTTGAGGCCTGTAAGAATATAGATAAAAGCTTATAAGTTTAAAAAAATTTACTAGTCTCGGTTACTCTTAATAACACTTAATTAACGTTATTTATAGGTTTTGTGATCACATAAATTTTTATTGTGATCACAAAACCATTTTTTTTTACATTTTTTTTACATTCCTATTTATCTTGTCATTTTTCCGTGTCAGAAACTTAATTGGAGTAAAACCTCTATTATCGTCTGAGAAGATACTTTTACGAGTAGTCAATGGATTATAAAAATTAGTTGGATAATTTTATGTCTGATAAGTTAAGTAATAAAGACCAAGAACCCTCCTCTGCAATGCAGGGTAGTAATACTTTGTACCTCGAGACCCTTTACCGGCGGTACCTAAAAGACAAGAATGCAGTTCATTCTAGTTGGAAAAGTTTTTTTGATAATTTAGAAAGCTCTTCAAGTCCGAGTGAAGATTGTAACATTGCACCCAGCTGGGCTAGAATTGATTGGCCCCCTGACGAAAGTAAGGAGGGTGCCAATTTCTTTGACGATGGTCAGGCTCAAAAAGTTTCAGAAAAATTAAATGCGTTAACTTCTAACTCAGTAGGTTCTGTGTCCGAGGATACAGTAAAAAGAGCCGTTTTAGATAGTATAAGAGCTTTAATGTTAATTAGAGCGTACAGAATTCTTGGTCATTTGGCTGCTGATCTAGATCCGTTGGGAATGAGAGAGAAGCCACGGCACCCTGAGCTTAATCCTGAGAGTTATGGGTTTAAAGAATCTGATATGGATAGGCCAATTTTTATCGATAACGTACTTGGCCTGCAAATAGCATCAATTCGAGAGATTTTATCCATAGTTAAGAGAACTTACTGCGGAACTTTTGCACTTCAATATATGCATATATCGAACCCTGAAGAAGCTAGTTGGTTAAAAGAACGAATCGAGGGGTTAGGCAAAGAGATCCAGTTTTCCAAAAGGGGTCGTAAAGCAATTCTAAATAAACTTGTTGAAGCAGAGGGCTTTGAGAAATTCCTTCATGTAAAATATATGGGGACCAAGAGGTTTGGACTTGATGGTGGTGAAAGCCTTATCCCAGCCATGGAGCAAATAATAAAACGTGGCGGGGCAAGGGGAGTTGAAGATATAATTATTGGTATGCCGCACCGAGGAAGACTATCAGTTTTAACAAACGTATTAGCAAAACCTTATAAAGCAATTTTCAATGAGTTTCAGGGAGGTAGTTTTAAACCGGAGGATGTAGATGGTTCGGGGGATGTTAAGTATCACCTAGGAGCTTCCTCAGATCGTGAATTTGATGGCAACTCGGTTCACCTTTCTTTGTCGGCTAATCCTTCACACCTTGAAGCGGTTAACCCTGTCGTATTAGGAAAAGCGAGAGCAAAGCAAGATCAATTAGATGATCATGAACGTAGTCGTGTGTTGCCTGTTCTTATACATGGTGACGCAGCTTTTGCTGGGCAAGGTGTGGTGGCAGAAGGTTTTGGATTATCTGGCCTGCGTGGTCATAAGACTGGAGGAACAATCCATATCATTGTGAATAATCAAATAGGTTTCACAACAGCGCCACATCTAAGTAGATCTAGCCCATATCCGACAGATATTGCGTTAATGGTTCAAGCACCAATATTTCATGTTAATGGGGACGATCCCGAGGCGGTGGTACATGCCGCCAAAGTTGCTACAGAATTTCGGCAAATATTCCATAAAGATGTGGTCTTAGATATAATTTGTTACCGGCGCTTTGGCCATAATGAGGGTGACGAACCTATGTTCACCAATCCTTTAATGTATAACAGAATTAAAAAGCAAAAAACGACTTTAGCACTTTATGAGGAACGACTTATAGCTGAAGGCTTGATTTCATCAGATGAAGTTAAGAAAGCCAAGGTAGAATTTCAATTAAAGTTGAATGAGGAGTTTGAGGCAGGAAAAAACTATAAACCCGGTAAGGCCGACTGGTTAGACGGAAAATGGGCGCATTTGAAAAGAGATAATAAAGTTTATCAGAGGGGTGATAAGTTTGTTTCTAAAAAAACCTTTGATGAAATTAGTAAGGCTTTGATTGCAACTCCTGCTAATTTTGAGATACATAAAACCGTAGCAAGATTACTTTCTGAGAAACAAAAAATGTTTAGTGATAGTGCCAATATAGATTGGTCTACTGCAGAAGCCTTGGCTTTCGGTTCACTTTTAATAGAGGGATACCCTGTCCGGCTTTCGGGACAGGATTCAGCAAGAGGAACATTTAGTCAAAGGCACTCTGCTCTAGTAGATCAAAGGACAGAAAAACGATATTACCCTCTTAATAATATAAGGGAAGGACAAGCCAAGTTTGAAGTAATTGACTCTATGCTTTCAGAATATGCGGTTCTAGGCTTTGAATATGGATATTCCTTAGCTGAACCAAACTCTTTGGTTCTTTGGGAGGCGCAATTTGGAGATTTTGCTAATGGCGCTCAAATTATGTTTGATCAGTTTATTAGCTCTGGAGAGTCTAAATGGTTAAGAATGTCTGGACTGGTTATGTTGCTACCTCATGGGTTTGAGGGGCAGGGCCCGGAGCACTCTTCTGCGAGATTAGAACGTTTTTTACAAATGTGTGGAGGAGAAAACTGGATAGTAGCTAACTGCTCGACTCCAGCTAATTATTTTCATATTTTACGACGCCAAATGCATCGCTCATTTAGAAAACCCCTAGTTTTAATGACTCCTAAATCTCTTTTAAGAAATAAATTAGCAACCTCGAAAGTTTCTGATTTCTTAAAAGGTTCTAGCTTTCATCGTATCCTGCATGATGATGCTGAGAAGGAGGGTTCAATGCTAAAGTTAAAGCAAGACTCACATATTAAACGCGTCATTCTGTGCTCGGGAAAAGTTTATTATGATTTACACCAGGCTAGAGAAGTAAGAGATATCGATGATATCTATATCCTACGTTTTGAACAATTTTATCCGTTCCCATCAAGTGCAGCTATTAATGAGTTAAAGAGATTCAAAAATGCTGAAATAATTTGGTGTCAAGAGGAGCCAAAAAACCAAGGTGCATGGACTTTTATGGAACCTAATATTGAATGGGTTCTAACCAAAATTAAGACAAAGTTCAAAAGGGCATCATACGTTGGAAGACCAGCTTCTGCATCGCCGGCCACCGGTTTGGCATCCCAACATATAATACAGCAGAATGCTCTAATTGATGAAGCATTAACAATAGGAGTTAAAAAATGATACAGGTACGCGTGCCGACACTCGGAGAGAGTGTAACTGAAGCTACGGTCGCAACTTGGTTCAAGAAGATTGGAGACCCAATTGCTATTGATGAAATGATGTGTGAGCTTGAAACTGATAAAGTTACGGTAGAAGTTCCATCTCCAATAAATGGTATCTTAGGGAAAATAATTTCTGGAGAGGGGACTACGGTAGCTATCGGGGCATTATTAGCAGAAATAACGGAAGATGCCTTAGTTCAACAAACAAAAACAAGAAATGAGCAAGAGATAATAAAGCCGCCAGAACAAAGTACTTCTTCTGCAATTGACGATGTTTCAGTAGAGAATTTAGACATCCAAACCCCTGTCGATGATAGCTTAAAGAATGCTCCGTCAGCAATAAAGCTAATGGCAGAAAATAGCCTATTGGTTGGTGATGTGGAAGGGACGGGAAGAGACGGTAGAGTAATGAAAGAAGATGTGGTGACAGTTTTAAACAACTCTGCTGCGACTACAGTGCTTCCTGACATGTCATCCTCTACTCAAGTCGAGAGCCAGGGTTCTAACACAGAGGAGCGAGTGAAAATGACACGCCTCCGTAAAACAATAGCGGAGCGGTTAAAGAAAAGTCAAAATACTTCAGCGATGCTTACAACCTATAACGAAGTGGATATGACTGAGGTTATGGATTTAAGAGCTAAATACAAAAGTTCATTCGAAACCAAACATGGCGTAAAGTTGGGTTTCATGTCATTTTTTGTTAAGGCTTGCTGTCACGCTCTTTTTGAAATTCCAGAGGTAAACTCTGAAATTGATGGTGAATATATAATCTATAAAAAATATGTAAATATGGGGATAGCAACTGGCACACCATCTGGATTAGTGGTGCCAGTTATAAACAATGCGGAGACTCTATCCTTTGCCGAGTTGGAGAAAAAAATCTCGGAGAAATCTAACAAAGCTCGGGAAGGACTTTTGTTGATAGAGGATATGCAGGGTGGTTCGTTTACAATATCAAATGGTGGTGTTTATGGTTCTCTTATGAGTTCGCCTATTTTGAATCCCCCTCAGTCGGGCATTTTAGGGATGCATAAAATACAAGACCGCCCGGTTGTTATCGATGGAAAAATAGAAATTCGGCCAATGATGTACTTAGCACTCACCTATGACCATCGGGTTGTGGATGGAAAAGGTGCCGTTACTTTTTTAGTTCGAGTTAAAGACGCCTTAGAAGACCCTAGAAGGTTGTTAATTGATTTGTGAGATGTTTTAGATAAAAATTAAGTTAGTTTGTTAGTTTTTCAAAATTGATGAGAAGGCAGGACGAAATGTATTCCAAGGTAATTCTATTTAAAAGTCAGTTCTATCAGTGTGGGTCTCGATTATGACTAACTATGATGTAATTATTATTGGTTCAGGACCTGGAGGGTATGTGTGTGCTATAAAATGTGCGCAATTAGGGTTAAAGACTGCCTGCATTGAGGGTAATGAAAAGCTCGGAGGGACGTGTCTAAATATTGGATGTATTCCATCAAAAGCGCTGCTTTATGCAAGCCATCAGCTATATGAAGCAAAGCACAACTTTGAAAAAATGGGACTTATTGGTAAAGCTCCAAATGTTCATTTACAAAAAATGATGGAGTATAAAGACGATATAATAAACCAAAATACAAAAGGAATAGAGTTTTTATTTAAAAAAAATAAAGTTCATCTGATTAAAGGTTGGGCCTCAATCAAGTCCAATACAGAGGTTGTGGTAGATAAAAAAATTTATCAAACTAAAAATATAGTAATTGCTTCTGGCTCTAAACCAACTTCAATACCGAATGTGAACATTGATGAGAAGCTAGTGGTTACTTCTACTGGCGCACTGTCACCTAAAAGTATACCAGACAAACTTATTATCGTCGGAGCTGGTGTGATTGGCTTAGAGCTTGGGTCAGTGTATTCTAGATTAGGTTCTTCAGTTAAAGTTATTGAGTTTTCAGATAAAATTACACCTGGTATGGACTCCGGTTTACAAAAACATTTTAAACGGATTTTAACGAAGCAAGGTTTAGAGTTTGAAATGAATGCGGCAGTGACAAGTACAAAAACGTTTAAAAATAAAGTTAAAGTTAATTATATAAAAAATGCGGACAAGAGTGAGCACAGCGATGAAGCTGGTATGGTACTTATTGCTACTGGAAGAACACCAGTAATCGATCACCTTCAGCTAAGTGAATTGAATATTCAGGTCTCTCCGACTGGAAGAGTTGTGACTGATGGTAACTGGATGACGAATATTAATGGGATCTATGCCATTGGAGATGTGATAGATGGGCCAATGTTGGCACATAAGGCTGAAGATGAAGGTATAGCGGTTGCAGAATTGCTTGCAGGGCAGAAGGGTCATGTTAACTATGGTTTAATCCCTAGCGTAATTTATACGCACCCAGAGGTTGCTAGTGTTGGCAAGACAGAAGACGATCTAAAAAAGGAAAGCATAGAATATAAAGCTGGTAAATTTAATTTTATGGGCAATGGTCGCGCAAAAGCGACGTTTTCTTCTGAGGGTTTTGTCAAGATTCTAACAGATGCAAATAGTGATAAGATTTTAGGTGCTCATATTATAGGGCCAATGGCTGGAGACTTAATCCATGAGATATGCGTTGCAATGGAGTTTGGAGCTTCTGCAGAAGATTTAGCTCGAACCTGTCATGCACACCCAACATATTCGGAGGCAGTAAGAGAAGCTGCATTAGCTTGTGGAGTGGGTGCTATTCATGGATGAGACCAAAAAATATATATACGCAATACCCAAAAATAGTTAGGGACAAGAAATGGTAGAACTTAAGTTACCCAAGAACTCTAGGATAAGTAATGGTAAAATATGGCCGGAACCAGAAAACTCTAATAATGTTAGAAAATTTAGAGTTTACCGTTGGAATCCTGATGATGAGAAAAACCCAGCAGTGGACACCTACTATGTAGATATGGATTCATGTGGTCCAATGGTTCTCGATGCACTAATAAAAATTAAGAGTGAAATAGATCCAACTTTGACCTTTAGGCGATCCTGTCGTGAAGGGATATGTGGCTCTTGTGCAATGAATATAGATGGAACAAACACGCTTGCATGTCTTTGTGGCATGGATGAAATTAGTGGTGACGTAAAAATTTATCCATTACCTCACATGGAGGTAGTTAAAGATTTAATCCCAGACTTGACTAACTTCTATGCTCAGCATGCAGCTATTATGCCGTGGTTAGAGACTCAAACGGAACGACCGGAGAAGGAATGGAGGCAGTCTATCGAAGATAGAGAAAAATTAGATGGACTATATGAGTGTGTAATGTGTGCATCGTGTTCGACAGCCTGCCCTTCATACTGGTGGAATAGTGATCGATATATGGGCCCAGCCGCTCTTTTAAATGCGTATAGATGGGTTATAGACTCTCGAGATGAAGCAAAAGAGAAGAGATTAGATGAGTTGGAAGATTCTTTTAAACTGTACAGTTGTCATACAATAATGAACTGTACGAAAACTTGTCCAAAAGGATTAAACCCTGCAAAGGCGATCTCCTCATTAAAGCAAATGATGGTGGAAAGGCACAAGTAAACATTTTATTTTATATCGATTTGCGCATTAATAAGTTGATGAAAAAATAGGTTTTATTTAATGTCCAAAGGGGTCTGATGAATATATTACTTCTTTTAAGTATAACCCGTTAGGTGTACATACCGGTCCACAAGCAGGGCGTGATTTCGCATTTAGAGCTCTGTTAACCTCTAAGGGCGACCATTTTCCAGCCCCCACACGCTCTAGCGTGCCTACAAAGCTCCGTATTTGATTATGTAAGTAAGAGCGAGCTTTAAACAAAAACTGGTACTCTACCCCGTTAGGAATATCAATTTTATTTATTTCAATAGAGTCAATCGTTCGAATTGGGGACTGAGCTTGACAGAGTGTTGACCTAAATGTTGTGAAGTCATGCGTTCCTACTAGAAAGGAAGCTCCTTCCTGCATTAAGCCCCAATCTAATTTATGTTTTATATGCCAAACTAAATTTCTGTGATGAGTAAGTGGTGCCCGGCGGACTACTAACTTAAAGATGTAATGTCGATTAATAGCAGAAAACCGTGCATGCCAATTTTTTTCTACCTCTGCTGCACGAATAATCGAAATTGGGTGAGGTTTTAAATGGAAGTTAATGGCTTCTGATAACCGGAATGGGTCCCAGTTTTTTGATAGATTCACATGTGCGACCTGGCCAAGTGCATGAACACCAGCATCTGTTCGCCCTGCACCAACTAGTTTTGGTTGATTATTATCTAAGTTCGATAGAGCAGTTTCAATCTCACCTTGAATCGTAGGTAAGCCAATTTGTGACTGCCAACCAAAAAACTGTGATCCAGTATATTCAATTTTCAGAGCGTATTTTGGCATATTAGGGCTGCTTTACTTTAATTTATGATGCCTGGCGACTATAAATCACAACAGGTTGAGGGATAATTATAAAATGATTCCTTTTTAAATGAAATAGTGCCCTAGGCTTTAATTTACTTGACCTGTAATGGCACCTACCATATATCACCGGCTATGAATTTAAGTGTTTTAATTTTTAAAATTACTTTCCTGACAGTCTAGTCAACAAGACGTCAGGTTAAGCGAAGCACTTGTTAAAAGTGTTTGTGATTTCAGATATTTTTTTCAATAATCAAGGATGATAAGATGTGTTCGGAAAAAACAGAACCACAAACTGATTACAAAGAAACCTTAAACTTACCAAAAACAGATTTTCCTATGCGGGCAGGGTTACCTAATCGAGAACCAGGTTGGCTTGAGCGTTGGGAAAAAATAGGAATTTATCAGGAGTTAAGAAAAAAACAGGGAAGAGAGGTATTTACTCTCCATGACGGCCCACCCTATGCAAATGGTAATCTCCACATAGGACATGCTCTGAATAAGATATTAAAGGATATGGTAGTTCGATCACAGCAAATGATGGGAAAAGATGCTCGCTATATCCCAGGTTGGGATTGCCATGGACTTCCGATAGAGTGGAAGATCGAAGAGGAGTATCGAAAAAAAGGGTTAGATAAAGATAAGGTAGATGTAATAGCTTTTCGACAGGAATGCAGAAAATTTGCTGATAATTGGATAAACATCCAACGGTCAGAGTTTAAAAGATTAGGTGTCACAGGAAATTGGGATAATCCATATCTGACTATGGATTATCATGCAGAGAAGGTTATAGCCGAAGAATTTCAAAAATTCCTAATGAATGGGACACTCTATCAGGGCTCTAAGCCGGTTATGTGGTCTCCAGTTGAAGAAACAGCTTTGGCAGAAGCTGAAATTGAATACCATGACCATACTAGTCACACTATTTGGGTGGCATTCGACCTAAAAAATGCTCCTGATAAAATTAAAAATGCTAAAATTGTAATTTGGACGACGACCCCGTGGACGATTCCTTCTAACAAAGCGATCGCATACAGTAAAAAGATCTCCTATGGCATGTATGAAATTGTTAGTACTTTAGAGGAAAGTTGGGTGGCTCCAGGGGACCTATATCTTTTGGCAGATGATCTTGCAGAATCTACTCTTACTCAGGCCAGGGCCACTAACTTTAAGCGTGTTAAAGATATTTTACCTGAAGACCTAGAGAATACTCAGTGTTTCCACCCTTTTAGTAAGCTTGATGATTTCTGGTCCTATGATGTACCCTTAATTGATGGGGATCATGTTAATGCAGATGCAGGAACTGGGTTTGTACATACAGCACCGAGTCATGGCGCTGATGATTATGAGTGTTTTGTTAAACGAAATTGGTTGGATCGGTTAACCTATAATGTAGGCGAAAAATCAGAATTTTTAGCTCATGTACCGATCTTTGCTGGGTTACAGGTCTTTGATAGGAAGGGTAAGGAAGGTAAAGCTAATACAGCAGTTATTACAAGCTTAGTTGAAGTAAAAAACATAATTGCGCGAGGACGAATTACTCATAGCTATCCTCACTCCTGGAGATCAAAGGCGCCTATTATTTTTCGTAATACGCCACAATGGTTCGTTGGCATAGATCGTATTGTTGGTGATAACCAGGATCAGTATGGTACCACTATAAGAAAGAGGGCTCTAACATCAATTGATGCCTTAGTTCAGTGGACCCCACATACCGGTCGAAATCGATTGTATTCTATGATTGAAGTAAGGCCTGATTGGGTGCTTTCTCGGCAAAGAGCTTGGGGTGTTCCATTAACTTGTTTTACCAAGAAGAAAACGATTTCAACTGACCCTAGTTTTTTACTGCGTAATGAAGAGGTAAATAAAAGAATTTTAGAAGCATTCGAAGTTGAGGGTGCTGATTGTTGGTATAAAGATGGGGCAAAGGATAGATTTTTATTGGGTTTGGTCGATCCGAATGAGTATGAACAAGTTTTTGATATTCTAGATGTTTGGTTTGATTCCGGATCAACTCACGCGTTTGTTCTGCGGGATAGGGCCGATGGTAGTGAGGATGGTCTGGCAGATTTATATCTTGAGGGAACGGACCAACACCGGGGATGGTTCCATTCATCTATGTTGCAGAGCTGTGGTACACGAGGTCACGCTCCCTACCGAGGAGTATTAACCCACGGTTTTACACTAGATAATAAAGGGATGAAAATGTCAAAGTCGACTGGCAATACAGTTTCCCCTGACCAAGTGATAAAACAATATGGAGCTGATATCTTAAGACTTTGGGTGGCTCAATCAGATTATAGTGTTGATTTGAGAATTGGACCAGAAATTCTAAAAGGTGTTGCTGATAGTTACCGACGGTTAAGAAATACTATGAGATTCCTGTTAGGTTCGTTAAAATCTAATACGATTAGCGATAATACTCCGCATAAGGAAATGCCAGAATTAGAGCTATGGGTACTTCACCGAGTTTATGAAATAGATAGGATAGTTCAAAACTGCTATAGCAAATACGATTTTCAGGGTGCTCTTCAAGAAATATTTTCCTTCGCTACGTCAGATTTATCCTCTTTTTATTTTGATATACGAAAAGATGCTCTTTATTGTGATAATGATACTGATCGTCGGAGAGCTTCAAGAACAGTTTTAGACATCTTGTTCCACCGACTTACTAGCTGGTTGGCTCCCATATTAGTTTTTACTATGGAAGAGGTATGGTTGGAGCGTTCTGATGACGTAGACAGTTCAATTCATTTAAACGACTTTCCTGAGACACCAAGTACTTGGGAGAATCCAGAGCTCGCTAAGAAATGGTCGACTATACGCAAAGTAAGAAAAGTTGTAACTGGGGCATTGGAGCTTAAACGCCAAGATAAATCTATTGGAGCTTCTCTTGAAGCTGCTCCTTTTATTCATGTTAATGAGGAAACAAAAAAGATTTTAGAATCTGTCTCTTTTGAAGATATTTGCATTACTTCAGCCGTTAAAATAACTACTGATCTGGCCCCTAAGGATGCGTTTGTTTTGGATGAAGTCACTGATGTTGCAGTCATTTTCGAGAGAGCGCAAGGCAATAAATGCCAACGTTGCTGGAAGGTATTGCCGGAGGTTGGTGATCCAATGACTTCTGCCATATGTAGTCGTTGCAAAGAGGCGTTAGGGGGCGTCTAATAACTTTTAGGTTTTAGGTTCAATAATTTGTTGAATGATACCAGCAAAAAGAAGGTAAGATGAGCATATTACCAAACCCCAGTGGGCCCAGCTGTTTACGTCAAAGTCTACCCATGCTGCCCACCCTGCAAAAAATGTCCAACTGAGGGTAACAGGTAAAGTTATAGACCTCCATTTTTCGGTTCTTACTGGGTGCACAAATTTTAATGGGAAAAACATTGCTATAGCCAGAGCAGAAACTATAATTAAAATTATCCAAAAGCTAGGTTCAAGTGCAAATATTACAACTGCAACCATATTCCAACAACCTGGAAACCCAGAAAAAGAATTGTCTTTTGTTTTCATGCGATTGTCAGCAAAATACATTGCACTTGCAAACGTAATTATGATGATTACAAACCAACCGGTCCATCCTTCGAATAGCCCTGACTTGAACAGCGCAAATGCGGGAATGAATACATAAGTTAGGTAATCAATGATTAAATCAAGAAGTACCCCATCAAAATTTGGGGCATTTTCTTTAACATTGTATTTTCGTGCTAAGGGTCCATCAATTCCGTCAACAGCAAATGCAACTACCAACCATACAAACATTAGAGACCATTTTTCATCTACAGCGGCTAACATTGCTAACATAGCAAAAACTGCGCCAGTTGCAGTAAGTAGGTGTACAGATAATGCTTTTACTTTAATGTTCACTAATTACTCTTTAAATAAATATCTTTGTTCTGATGACGATTTTGCATTCATGTCTAATCTAAAATTTATCTGTTAACCATCCTTTAATGGGTGACTTTGATCATATACTTTCATTAGTTGAGCCGTGTTTACAGCAGTATAAGTTTGGGTTGTTGACAAGGAGGCATGCCCTAAAAGCTCTTGGATAGTACGCAAGTCACCACCTGCCTCAAGAAGGTGGGTGGCGAATGAATGCCTCATGGCATGAGGCGTTGTTGTTTCTGGAAGGCCCATTTGAAGCCGTGCCTTCTCTACGAACCTGGTTACGATCCTTGGATTTAATACCCCACCACGAGTGCCTCTAAAAATTGTGTCAGTAGGATTGATCTGAAAAGGAAGAAGTTTTAGGTAAGTTTTTACGCTTTCTCTAGCAATCTGTAAAACTGGCACTACTCGTTCCTTCCTCCCTTTGCCGAGAATAATCATTGAATCAGGAATAGGGGTATCACTGAGCTTCAAGGATAACACCTCTGAAATACGTAATCCACAGCCGTAAAGAAGGGTAATTATTGCTATATCTCTTGCTGATACCCATTTTTCATCGGCGAGGCTTCCAACAACCTGAATAATTTCAGTTGACGATTTTTTTGACAATGGTCGAGGTAACTTTTTTTGAAACTTTGGAGCTTTAGTTGTTAAAATAATTGAAGCATCAAAACCTTCTATTTCAGAAAACCACCTAAAAAAACTTTTGATTGAAGATAGTTTCCTTGCTAAAGATCTGGGCGTAACCTTGTTCTTTTTTTCAGCTGATAACCAACTACGCATATTTGAGTTTGTCAGTTTAATAAATGTGTGTTTTCCATTAGATTCTGATAGATGTGACTCAATAAAATAAATGAATTTAATTACATCTGCTTCGTAGGCAGTTAATGTATTTTCGGTTAGATTATTTAACGACTTTAAGTTAGAAAGCCAACTTTTAATTCTAGCAGAAATACCAATTGAGCTAATTTTTAGATGGTCCAACGTCTTATTACTCGCTCTATAACAGACCCAAAAAAAGCAAGTAGCTCAGTGCCTTTCTTAGGTTCAAACTGCGTGGCTGTGTTAGAGCCAATTATTAGTAACGCTGAAAGTTTTTTTTCTCTTAGGTCCAATTGTATAACTGCTTCAGATTTTATGCTGTGGGCCTTTTCGCCGTATACACTCTCGTTAGGTGACGATACTCGTCTCATAGTCACAGTCTTTTGAAGAAGCTCATTTTCTAAATTTATATAGTTTTTTACTGACCCGGCTTTAACAACAGAAATATAACTATTTGATTTTATGACTGAGTCCTCAGGTTTTTCCTGTTCAATCATAATATGTATGTGAGATACTTTTAAAGTCTGCTGAACTGTCCGACAAAGCTGTAACTGTAAGTCTTCAAAGTTATCTGTTTCTAAGATAAGCAAGATAGCCTTGTGAATTAACTCATAACCTGAAATATTTTCATAAGCGGCCGCAATAATAGATCGATTTGTTGTTTCCGCCCGTTTTATCTTCGATTCAAGTTTTTCAATAGCGACACTTCTTAAATCAATTACATTTTCACCGATGGCATTGCTGTATGTATTAAAGAGTGCTCTCATTACTTCTACATCATCTAGAATAATTTCTGGATTTGACATTACTTTGTTTTTGACTTCGATTAATTCGTCAGAGTTTTTTGTCATTTTGTTCTCACAATTATAAAAATCTAATATTAAATAATTTTTTGTCCTGTTTTTAACCAGTCTTGATTGAATACTTCGAGGCCAGCGCTTGTTAGAGGGTGGTCTGCTAACTGTTTTATTATTTTTGGTGGAACTGTAACAATATCAGCCCCAATAAGAGCGGCTTCTGTGATGTGATTTACTGTTCGAATAGATGCAACAAGGATCTCTGTATGAAAATCATAATTATCGTATACTTGCTTAATATCAGCTATTAAACTCATTCCTTCAACGTTGATATCGTCTAATCGCCCTACAAAGGGTGATATAAAAGCTGCTCCAGCTTTTGCAGCTAATAACGCTTGGTTTACTGAAAAACAGAGGGTAATGTTAACCATGGCTCCATTGTCACTTAGTACTTGGCAAGCTTTTAAACCTTCCCAAGTTAAAGGTATTTTAACTGCAATGTTTTTTGATATTTTTAGTAGCTCTAAACCTTCGGCGATCATATCATCGGATTGGGCTGACACCACTTCTGCAGAGATTGGACCGTCAACTATGTTCGAGATTTCTTTGATGACCTCAACCATTTTCTTACCTGACTTAAGAATAAGTGAAGGGTTGGTTGTTACACCGTCTACTATTCCAAGTTTATTTAGCTCTATAATATCTTTTACTTCAGCTGTATCTATGAAAAATTTCATTTTCGTACCCTTTTCTAACCCTAATTATACTTCTAAAGTATTATTGGAGGCTCAGACAGTATAATGAAAGCTTTTTTTAAAAAAGGAGAAATTGTTAGCGTTCAGGTAACACAACCAATAGGAACTGCGTTAAGTTATAAGGTTTCAACAGAAGGCTGCTATCTAGGTTCATATGTTCAGGTCTCTTTGGGACAAAAAGAGGTTATTGGAGTAGTATGGGGGCCCAGTACTATTAACTTAGAAGTTGATAAAATTAAGGTTATCTTGAAAACTCTTAATGTAATGCCGATGACTAGCGAATTAATGAAATTTTTAGAGAAAGTTTCTCTTTATACGATTACACCTCTCTCTTCCGTCCTTAGGTTGGCTACACGGGTTCCAAACTTAGGATCTGCTGAAGTGATGGATAAAAAGTATTCTTTTTATTCGGATGAAATTAAAAAACTAACAACTTCCAGGAGTAAAGTTTTAAATTTTTTAAAAGAAAACCATAAGTTAAAATTTGAGTTAAGTGAAATTATTAAAAACTGCAATGTCAGTTCATCTGTTGTCCATGGTTTGGTATCACTTGAGGCAGTGTCTGTTGATTGGGTTCCCCGAGATCAGGAATTTTTACCTCTTAACCCATTGGTGAAAGGCGAAAAATTAACTGAGGAACAGACATCAGCAGTGAAAAAAATTAGAGGAGCGGAGACTTATAATACTATTTTGCTTAATGGAGTGACGGGGTCTGGAAAGACAGAGGTTTATCTAGAATGTATAGCAGACTGTATTAAAGAAAATAAACAAGCCTTAGTGCTCTTACCAGAGATAGGTTTGACAGCTGAATTTCTTGCTAGAGTTGAGGCTAGATTTGGTGCGCGCCCAGGAGAATGGCATTCGGGCATTAGTTTGACTGAACGCCGAAGGGTTTGGAAAATGGTCTCACAAGGTAAGCTCCAATTAGTTGTTGGAGCTAGGTCTGCGTTATTCCTACCGTTCCAAAACCTTGGACTTATTGTGGTCGATGAAGAACATGATCACTCCTATAAACAGGATGATGGAGTCTTATATAATGCTAGAGATATGGCAGTTCTTAGGGGGTCACTCTCAGCTGCTAGAGTTGTACTGGCCTCAGCAACGCCCTCTTTGGAAAGCTGGGTTAATGCAAGAAAAGGTAAATACTTAGGCGTTGATTTAAAGTGGAGGTATGGTGGTGCAACATTACCCACTATAACTGCTATTGATATGCGATCAGAAAGTTTGAGTTCTGGGAAATGGATTTCTCCAACGCTTTTGAGTAAAATTAAGGAGAAACTTGAAAAAGGTGAACAGACCTTACTATTTTTGAATCGACGTGGATATGCGCCAGTTACTATATGTAGATCTTGTGGAGAACAGATCAGTTGTGACCAGTGTGATAGTAGAATGGTTCAGCATAGGTTTGTAGAAAGATTAATTTGTCATCAATGTGGGAAGACTTCTAGGATCCCAAATAAATGTAATTCGTGCAACTCTGATGATACCTTATCGGTTGTTGGGCCCGGAATTGAGAGGTTGGCTGAGGAAGTAACCAAACTGTTCCCAACAGCGCGTGTAGGAGTTTTGTCATCTGATCTTTTTACTACTCCGATGTCTTTAAGAAAACAGTTGAGTGAAATAGAAAGTGGTAAAATTGACATAATTGTGGGTACACAGCTTGTTGCAAAGGGCCATAATTTTCCTGAATTAACTTTGGTGGGAGTTATAGATGCAGATTTAGGCCTGCAGGGGGCTGATTTACGAGCAGCAGAGAGAACCTTTCAATTGATAAATCAAGTATCTGGCCGTGCAGGACGTCAAAATAAGCCTGGAGAAACACTTATTCAAACGTATGATCCAGAGCATAGAGTTATAAAAGCTATTCTAGAAGCAGATTTAGAAAAATTTTGGTCTCTTGAGGCAAATGATAGAGAAAAGGCTGGGGTGCCTCCTTTCGGCAGATTTGTCGGCATTATCTTATCAGGTGTAAGCCTTAAGAATGTTGAGGATACTGGAAAAATATTATTTAAAAATAGTACCAATTTACGCAACTTGGGTGTTCAGGTTTTTGGACCTGCGCCTGCACCTTTCTCTCGTATAAAAGGTAAATATAGGCAAAGGTTGCTTGTGAAAGCCGAACGAAAATTCCCAATACAAAGGTTTCTAAAAGATTGGATATTGACAGTAAAAAGTAGAAAGGGTGTAAGAATTCAAATAGATATTGATCCGTATAATTTTCTATAGATGAGTTCAATTAACTAGTGAGTTTTTTAGACTTTTAAATTTTTAAAGGTAAGGCTAAAAGCATAAGCTACAAATTTAGCAATTAGAGTTGAGTTATTATTAATAAAAAAGAGATAAAATTATGAGTCACATTTACAATAGGGTCACTTTAATTGGATTGGGGTTGATAGCGTCTTCTATGGCCCATGCAATGCGCCGGGGAAATCTTGTTGGTAAAATAGTAGGGCATTCGAGATCTGTCGACACACAAGAAAAAGCAATTTCTTTAGGAATTTTTGATGAGGTTTTTGGTAGTGCTAAGGAGGCAGTAGAAAACTCTGATCTAGTCGTTCTTTGCGTACCTGTCGGTGCCATGAGTTCAGTTGCTAAAGAAATCTCAGCATATATGAAGCCTGGTTGTACTCTTACAGATGTTGGTTCAACTAAGCGAGCTGTAATAGACTCAGTTTCACCACACGTTCGTGAAGATGTTTTCTTTGTTCCGGCCCATCCAGTGGCAGGAACAGAACAATCAGGACCAGAGGCTGGCTTTGCTGAATTATTTGATAACAGATGGTGTTTGATGACGCCCGAGAAAGTTGAAGAGCATAATTTGGATCGGTTAGAGCAGTTAAAACTTTTGTGGACTTCTATTGGTGCAAATGTTGAGCTTATGGATCCAGATCACCATGATTTAGTGCTAGCCGTAACCTCTCATGCGCCTCACCTTATAGCCTACACAATGGTAGGTGTAGCTGATGATTTGCGTCGTGTAACTGATAGTGAGGTTGTAAAATACTCTGCAGCAGGGTTTAGAGATTTCACTAGGATAGCGGCATCAGACCCAACAATGTGGAGAGATGTTTTTTTATCAAACAAGGACGCGACTTTAGAAATTTTAGGTCGATTTACTGAGGAGCTTTTCGCATTACAACGAGCGATTCGGACTGGTGACGGGGATTACTTACATGAGTA
>CAJIZW010000053.1 GCA_905181985.1 uncultured Paracoccaceae bacterium
GTTCAGGGGTGAGGTTAGGGCCTAATGGAAAAGAATTTCAATCAGCATAAACTTAACTCATTCAAAGTATCAAAAACTCATAGAGGAAAATAAATGAGCAATCAAATTACAGTTTTTAAAGCAAAAAAGATAATTACAATGGACCACAATAACCCTGAAGCAACCCATGTTGCTGTTAGGGATGGTGTAATTTTAGCCGTTGGGGACAGACATTGTGCGGACGGTTGGGGAGATATCATTAATAATGATACATATAAAGATAAGGTTATTTTACCAGGGTTAATTGAAGCACATGCACATGTTTCAGCCGGGGGTGTATGGGCTAACATATACTGCGGGCATTATGATAGAACAGATCCAGAAGGGAACACAGTCAAGGGCCTACCCACAAAAGAAGCTCTAATAGAAAAGTTACGTCAAGCACCTGGAAATGGGCCGATAGTCGGTTGGGGTTTTGATCCAAACTTCTTGGACAGCCCAAGACTAAGTAAATTAGAGTTAAATGAAGTTTCTACAGATAGACCAGTGATAGTAGTTCATTCAAATTTTCATCTAGCAACTGTCAATACTTTGGCACTTGATAAAAGTGGCATTACTGCCAGCCTTAATATCGAGGGGATTGTAAAAGGTCCTGATGGGCAGCCTAATGGAGAATTACAGGAATTTGCTGCCATGGAGCCCGCGCTTAGTATTGGAGGCATAACAATCGGAGAACTATCTACCAAACCTAGTGCCGTAAGAAACTATGCAACCATGGCAAGAAATGTAGGTGTGACTACGATAGCAGATCTATTATCCGATTTAGATCCTCCAGAAGTTGAAATGTTGCAAAAAGTAACCTCTGATGAAAATTTTCCAGTCAGATATGTCCCTATAATGAATGCTATGCGTGGCGATCCAGAGCTTGAAGCCAAAAGGGCCAAGGATTTAAAACCAAAATCTACTGATAAACTGCGTTTGGGAACAGCAAAACTGTTTACCGACGGCGCGATTCAAGGGTTTACAGCAAAACTCAATGAGCCAGGGTATTACGATGGCCCCGATAATGGCATCTACAATATGGAAGATACTCATTTTAGAAAAGCAGTCCTTGAGTTACATAAAGCTGGTGTAAAAATGCATATACACACTAATGGCGACCAGGCTTCAGATTATGCAACCGACGTATTAGAAGATGCCATTCGTGCCTACCCAGACGCAGATCATCGACACACTCTGGAACATGTCCAATTGGCCGATCGCATGGATTTTATTCGTATGAACAAATTAGGTATCTGTGTAAATCTCTTTGCTAATCATCTCCACTATTTTGGAGACGTACATTGGAAAACCACTCTAGGCCCAGATAGAGCTAACAGAATGGATGCATGCAGGGATGCGACAGAAGTATTTAATAATAATTTTGCCATACACTCTGATGCTCCTGTTACTCCTTTAGCCCCGTTAGTAACCGCTTGGTGCGCCATTAACAGGATAACAGAAAAAGGAAGAACACTAGGTTCGACTCAGCAAATAAGTCTTCAGCAAGCACTATATTGTATCACTTTGGGCGCAGCCTACATTCTAAAGTTAGAAAAAGAGATAGGGTCAATAGAAACAGGGAAAAAAGCTGATTTGTGTATTATAGATAGTGATCCTTTTAATTTAAAACCGCAAAACTTACGCGATATAAAAGTAATAGACACAGTATTTTCTGGAGTGCCAACTTCAAGTTTAAAGCCAATACATTCGATGTAGTTTTTAAAGTAATTTGTCTACGAGCATACTCCAGTAAAATATTCAGCCCCTAATTCGTCACTCTCATTAAGGCTAGCTAAGGCAACTATAAATGTCTTGGCTAGCCGTTCAATGCTAAGAATGATGTTAAAACCTCTTGCCTTTATGTAGTACTCATTAGAGTCGACTATTTTTAGCTCATGTGTCTTTTTATTTTCTACTTTCCAAGTTATCGTTTTTAACTCTTCATTAATTACAACAAACGCAGTTTCTGTTGTCTCGGTATAATTGCATATCAGACTTGGGGTAGACGCATGCGTCGCAGCAACCTGTAGGAAAAAAGAAATTAATAATACTAAAATACGCATTTACTCAAACCTCATTTAAAAATCTTCAATCCATTTCTATACTCAGATATAAATTGCAAGGCACCCAAAAAGCAATACTTTCCAAGAGGCTAAGTATTCATAAACACATCGTACCTCGTAGATTTTCCTAAAATTTGGTGGGAAGCTTCTTTAATACTCTCCACTGAGTCCGCGTATCGCGGTAACTTCAGGACAACCCTATTACTAGCCATTTTTAAGGCTACCTTAATTAATGCAGGGTAATCCGTGTCATCTCCAACAATTTCACGAACAAGACGCATTTCACTGTTCACCAAAGCACTTTTCTTTCGAGGTGGATGCATTGGATCGATCATTATAACTTCAGGGGAAAGGTGTTTTAATATCTCGCGCGCATCACCGTGTATCAGTTTCATTCGTTTAACTACTTCCGCAACATCTCCTCCCACTTTAAGGGCATCCTCCATACCTTTCTTTAAGAGCTCATGCATTAGCTCTGAGCGTTCAATTAATGTAACCCTAGCTCCTAAAGAGGCAAGTAAAAATGCGTCTTTTCCAAGTCCTGCCGTTGCATCAACAATCTCCGGTGTTTTACCACCCCGCAGACCCGCTGCTTTTGGCAAATCTTGCTTGCGACCCCCACCAAACCGAAAGCGATGTAAAACAGCCCCACTTACAAAATTACATTTAAGGTTTTCAATCGAAGGTCCAGTATCTTTTTGTGACATCAATCTCTTTCTGTGAGTGCCAGGAAATATAAAAATCTAAGCAATGTCTCTATTATAATAGTTATTCTGAGCCAATGACAAACTCGTAAATATACGATTACCTCATTAAGTTACTTTAAATTAAATAAATAGTTTTCCCATGACAAAGGTTTGGAGGATACTTTGCCATGGGATTGTCCATAGGTGAGGAGATATCAGGGAGAAATATACCTCCTTTTTTACCAAAATAGACTGCTCAACAGATTATTAAAACTAAGATCCAACACAAACAAATATAAGAAAAAGTGTTTCTCAAAATAATTAAACCTGCCTGCCATAGAGTTAATAAATATATATGCATTAAATACTTAGTAGTTGTGCATATAATGTAAAAAGTTGTGCAGAAGTCTTGCTCGTCTACCTTTAAGGGTTCAAAAAAAAAAGAAATTGGAGCATAGTATAATTAAATTATAGAAAATTAGGGTTAGTTATGGCTTATATTGTACTTGTAGATGATGATACTTCTGTCCTTAAGCCGTTAACCGAACAATTGGAATCTGAAGGTCATAAAGTGTCAGCATTTCAGTCCAGCCTTAAAGCTAGTGATTTTCTTAAAGAAAATGACTGCGATTTAGCCATTTTCGATATCAAAATGCCTGAACTTAATGGTCATCAACTTTTAAAAGAGGTGAGATTAAAAAAGCCAGTATTACCAATTATTTTCTTATCATCTAAGAATGAAGAGCAAGATGAACTGATTGGTTTCACTCTAGGAGCTGATGACTACATAACAAAACCCTTCAGCAAACATTTGTTACTTGCACGTGTTACAGCCGTACTTAGAAGACATGAAGTCAGCATACCTGACCTAGAAACAAAAACTATCAAGGCTTCTGAGTTAGAAATTAACAAAGAGCGCCATTTAGTTACGTGGATGAAAAAACCCGTCAACCTCACTGTTACCGAAAGCATGCTTCTATTATCTCTTGCAAATAGACCCGGATTAGTTAAAAGCCGCTCGCAACTGATGGATGCAGCATATGACGGAACAATATATGTCAGTGACAGGACCATAGATAGTCACGTGCGAAACATCCGGAATAAATTAAAGCAAGTAGATCCAACCTGCGATATTATATCTACGGTTCACGGTCTAGGCTACAAGCTTAAAGTTTAACATGTTTAGAAGTATACTAACAAAAATATTTTTTTTAATATTAAGCTTTAATATCTTACTTCTATGTTTTCTAATAGCCACAGAAGATACTGCTGAGGTTGAGATAACTCAAAGAAAAGAAATCCTGGACGAACGTTCGTATTTTGTCACAGAGATGATTAGACCTATTCTTGAAGATTCATTTTCAACGCACCATGATAAAAGCACAAGAATCTTACAAAAGCTGCAGTTGCTTCCTGGGAGTATTCACGAAAACCTAATTATTCGCCCTTATATTTCAGGTCAGCTAGTAGAATTACCAAAGCCTTACTTTAATGGGACCGAACCAAACCTCATATCAAACATAACGGTTCAACCCCTCTTAGAAAATGTTTCACCCATCGTAGACAAAGTATTATTAAACTTTGATATCTTAAGTTTTATTTTTAGGTTTAGTAAAAAGTTTTTTGATCGCAATATCCTAACCTCTGAAATACAAATAGAGACTACAAGCCAGGTGCGGTTAAAACACGTTATACGAGACGGTCTAGAAAAATATGAGTTACGCTTAATAGTACCATTTAAAATAAATGGTCAAACAGTAGCAACTATAGACTTGATCGATCGTTACAATATTAAGGCATCATATCTTGCAAGGAACACCGGACGTTTATTTGTCCTCTTTTCTATCAGTGGCCTAACAATCCTATTTGGCTTAATACTTGCATTCTCAATAGCTTTACCTCTACGAAGACTTTCAAAGAGGCTTAATAAAAGCATAAGGAAGAAAAGTGTTTCAGAGGACCTATTTAACTTTAAGGTTCCCGGGTTAGAGCACCGTAAGGATGAAGTTGGATTACTCTATCGTAACCTGTTAATACTGAACGGGAGGTTAGCTTCGTTATTCTCTGATAAAGAAATATTTGCAGCTGATGTTTCTCATGAGTTAAAAAATCCATTAGCATCAATAGTAGCAAACTTGGAGAACATCCCAATACCAGACGATCCCTCCGTAAGAGAGGCTCTCGATACAATTGCAAAGCAAGCTAGTAGGATGAACCGTTTAATCTCTGAAATCTCAGACTCTGCGTTGGTAGATTCAGAGCTTGTACAAACGAAATGGGATCGTTTTAATTTTTCAAAATTAATTAACGAAATAGTAATCAACATGAAAAGCGTGGCCATTGAAAGGGGTGTAGAACTCAACCCAAAAATTACTCCAAAAATAACCTTCCTTGGATTGCCTGATAGACTTGGCCAAGTTGTCGTGAATCTAATAGAGAATGCAATTACTTTTAGTCCGGAAAATAGTTCAATAAATATCATTTTTAGAAAGTCCTTTAGCGGGGTTCTTGAATTAACGATAGAGGACTCTGGGCCAGGTATTCCTGATGCTTTAACTGGACGCATTTTTGAAAGGTTTTATACAAATCGTTCAGGGGAGAATTTTAAGAAGAATAGCTCTGGGTTAGGCCTTTTTATTTGCAAGCAAATTGTAGAGGCACATAATGGAGAAATTACTACTGGGCGATCAAAAACTCTTGGTGGAGCACTTTTCAAGGTGCGTTTCCGTACTTAAGATCTATGATCATCTTCTTCATATGACTTTATTCTTAATTGTTATTTATAAAAGAAATTAAAAGTCTTAAACATACTTAAAAAACTTTTCCTGTACATATGTACTTGCCTCTAACTTTTTTTTATTGAATATCAATATCATGAAAAATGATCCTTTACTGCAGCCTTTTAGGTTAGGTTCTAAATTAGTGAAAAATAGAATATTTAGCACAGGTCATGCCCTTAGCTATGCAGAAAATGGTAAACCCACAGAGACAACTCTTTTATATCAGCAAGAAAAAGCAAAGGGAGGAAT
Source organism: uncultured Paracoccaceae bacterium (assembly GCA_905181985.1). Taxonomy (GTDB): domain Bacteria; phylum Pseudomonadota; class Alphaproteobacteria; order Rhodobacterales; family Rhodobacteraceae. The sequence goes on from CAJIZW010000053.1 coordinate 5,800, forward strand.
TGGATTATCCTTTGTCGGAGGCTCTGGCACTATTTCTTTAGACACCGCCCCAGTCTTCGATCAATTAATCATAGATGATAGCATAATACCATTCTTCCAAGATCTTTCTAATATTTATCATAAGCATGAAGCATTGTTACTGACACAGATAACTCATCTCGGAAGGCGTACAAATTCCACTGCTGGCCATTGGCTTCCGATAGTCGCCCCGTCACCAATAAGGGAAACCCTACATAGAGGGATACCCAGAGCAATGGATGAAGATGATATATATAGAATAGTTAAATCTTTCGCTAACGCCGCTTTAAGTTGTAAGAAAGGGGGTCTAGATGGCTTAGAAGTAATGGCATCAGGTCATTTAATAGAGCAATTCTGGTCCTTAGAAACTAACCATAGGGCAGATTCATACGGCGGCTCTTTAGTTAACCGTATGCGCTTTGGCAGAATGGTTTATAATGCAATGAGGGAAGCCGTAGGTTCAAATTTCTTACTAGGTATTCGCATGACAATGACGCAAGAGGATAATGGAAAAACCGGTTTGTCAGAGTTTGACAATCTAACTATAGCACAAAAATTAAAGGAAGATGGAGTAATAGATTTCATAAATTTAGTTTCTGGAGGAATAGATACCCTACCCCGGCTCTCAGCAAACTCTATGCCAGGCATGGCCTCAGTATTATCACCATTCATTGAACAGGCTGGTAGGTTTAAAAAAGAGCTTAGTCTTCCTATTTTCCACGCCACTCGAATTAATGACCTTGCAACAGCACGCCATGCAATAAAAGAAGATTTAATTGATTTAGTCGGAATGACACGTGCTCATATAGCTGACCCTTATATTGTACAAAAAATCAACGCAAACCAAGAAGATCGAATTCGAACATGCGTAGGCGCTACCTACTGTTCAAATCACAGACTATGTATCCAAAATCCAGCAACGGCTCGTGAGAAAAGTCTTCCTCATAAAATATTATCAGTACCTGACCAAAAGAAAGTAGTTATCGTTGGTGGTGGGCCAGGAGGTCTTGAAGCTGCAAGAGTATGCGCAGAGCGGGGGCACAAAGTTGTTCTTTTCGAAGCAAGCACTCAATTAGGAGGTCAAGTTATACTTGCAGGGAAAGTCGGTTGGCGAAAAGATATTTTAGGAATAGTCGACTGGCTAGCTAATGAGTGTAGTTTTCTAGGAGTAGAAATTCACCTTAACAGGTTCGCGGAAGAAGTAGATATCATTAGTCAGAACCCAGACATTGTTGTTATTGCCACAGGAGGTCACCCAAACATTGAATGGGTCGAAGGAAATGCAAAAGTTCTTTCTACATGGGATATCCTGTCCGGTCATGCAAAAATGGAGGGGTCAGTTTTTATCCATGACCAAACTGGGAGGAATGTTTCTCTTGCTGCAGCCGATTATATCTCTGATAAAAATGTGGACGTGACACTAAACACGCAAGATGCCACAGTTGGCATGGAAGCAATGCGAATGGAAATTTCTCCTTTTATGAAGCGCTTCTATAAAAAAGGTGTAAAAGTTCAAGTGGACCATGAATTAATAAGCGCTGAGCGTCATGGGAATCAAATAAAGGTTAGCCTTCGCAATACTCACACCGGGAAGACAATCACTCATATTACAAATAACTTAGTACTTGAAGCAGGCACTCTTCCAAATGATGAGATCTTTTATTCAATAAAAGAAAAGTCACTCAATCGAGGAGTTGTCGATATAGAAGCTATGGCAAGTGGCAAACCTCAACCTATGTTTTCTGGAAAAGGTTACCATCTCTACAGGGTTGGAGATGCTGTTAATAGTCGCGACATTCACTGTGCGATTTTAGACTCTCTAAGAATTTGCAAGGATTTATAATTTATTTCAAAAAATTAATTACTTAACTGAGTTAACTTAAATAAGATAATAGTTAATTCTCTAATATTAAAATGGGATTATAAAGATTATGGATAAAGACACAAAAGTTACAGCAGCAATTATTGGTCTTGGGCGATGGGGACAAAACCTAGTAGATAGCACCAAGGCAGATCCTGAAAATGGTTTATTATTTACACACGCAATGACTCGAACCAAGAGCAAAGTGGTAGAGTACTGTATTAAGAATAGTTTAACGTTAGCTGATAGTTTTGAGGATATATTAAATAATGATTCCATTGAAGCAGTAGTCTTGGCGACGCCCCATAGTCAGCATTGCAATCAAATAAAAGCCGCAGCAGCGGCAGGAAAGCATGTGTTTGTAGAGAAACCTTATACTCTTTCTCTTAAAGATGGGATTGATGCCGCAACTGCATGTAAGGATTCCGGAGTTGAATTGGCTGTTGGATTTAATCGTCGATTTCTGCCAGCCTATAATCAACTAGAAGAATTACTAGTATCAAAAAAACTTGGAACAGCTCTGCATATAGAAGGAAATTTTTCTGGATCATTTGGATACAACTACACTGCAGACATGTGGAGAGGTTCTAACGAGGAGAATCCTGCCGGAGGCATGGGAGCCATGGGTATCCATATTCTTGATTTAATGGTCCACCTCCTAGGAACAGTAAAGACTGTGATGGCATACAGTAGTCGCAGAGTTGTAACCTCTCTCGTTGATGACACGACCACAGCCCTAATTGAGTTCACATCAGGTGCTACAGCAAGCTTAACAACAATGACAGCGACCTCTCCCACCTGGAAAATGCACCTCTACGGCTCTAAGGGTTCAGCTTTTTTGCCTAATCAGCATTCTCTCGAGGTTAATGTAATTAATACTGAAACTGAGAAGACTAGCTTTGAAATTGTAGATACACTGGCAATCGAGCTGGATACCTTTGCGCAATCAGTTCGCGGTAGATGTGTATACCCAGTTAAAATTTCAGAGGCTCTAGCAGGGGTCTCAACGATGGAATCTATAGCAAAAGCTGCTAAGACTGGGGCAAAGACCTCCGTGAATTCCAATTTTTCAGGATTTTAAGATGTTGGTCTTATGGTTTTTGCGCTTTGAAAGAAGATTTTCGATTTGGATAGCAAGTTACGCAAATATCGCAAACCCTCCCATCACACCCTCTAGCAGTGCAAAACTCTCTACCATAAAAAATAATCTGTAGATGAAGTTTGTTCCAAGAGTTCTGTGGAAAAATCTCCTTTAAATCGTGTTCAGTAACTTTTACATTCTTACCCTTTGTTAAACCCCACCTTTGGGCTAATCGGTGAATATGAGTATCCACAGGGAATGCCGGTTGTCCAAAACCCTGCGAAATTACTACACTAGCTGTCTTGTGGCCTACTCCTGGAAGCGTCTCTAAGGCTTGTAAGTCTTCTGGTACATTACCCTGATATTTCTCAACTAGAATTTTAGAGAGTCCAGAAATTGCTTTCGACTTTTGGGGTGCCAATCCACATGGTCTTATAATGTTGTAGATTGTATTTACTGGGACAAATTGCATGTCATGAGCGTTACTTGCTTCAGAGAATAACGCTGGAGTAACTTTATTGACCCGCTCATCTGTGCACTGGGCACTGAGCAATACAGCCACTAGCAGCTCAAAATTGTTTTTATGATTAAGTGGTACTGGAGTCTCAGGGTAAAGTTCATTTAACCTGTTTAGAACGAACTTAGCGCGGTCCCTTTTTAACATACTTTTATTACCCTCATGTAATTTATAATAACTTACTTAACCTTTAAGTATAGCTCTACACGCTAATGATAAAAGTTCTATGGTCTCAGAGTGCGAATAATAGCAGAAGAAAAATAAATTTAGCAAAAGACCCTTTAGGCTCTTCAGCTATAACTGTTTCTACTATTACTTCCTTTTTAACTTCAGGTTCTTCGCCTGGCATACCTCCCGCAATCACTGCGTTGGTAAAAGTAAAGAATGCTATTGCTAATAAAACGTTTCTCATATTTTTTCCCTATTTCTAATATTATTAAAAGACTTAACCAGTCGTTAGTTAAGTTAATAATATGCATTTTTGATGATATTTTCGTGCATATAAATTTAATAATTTTGCAGAAATAATGGTTAGTTATCTTTTAGAGTTTAAACAATTTTTGAGAAATTTCTGGATCAGTATGAATATTTCTAACACCTTTTGAAAACAAATCAATCTGCATATTTTGTGAATAGTTTGTAAACTAATTTAGCTTTTCAAGAAGTCCTCTACCTCCATAAACTGTGTCATTTTATAAATTAAGGCCCTATCCTTCCATGGGGCCTCAAGCACAAAAAAAATGAAAACTTTTCCTCAAAAGAATATCATGGGAAGATAACTTACATAAATGAGGTAAATGGTGATCCCTACTGGATTCGAACCAGTGACCTACTGCTTAGAAGGCAGTTGCTCTATCCAGCTGAGCTAAGGAACCACGATGCTGTCCTTTAACTTTATCCTTAACATACAGTCAATACCAGAGGTTCTAAAAGGTGTTCCCGCTGGACAATATTTCTTGATTTGCACTGCATCGAAATAATTTATCTTTTATATATCGTCATTTTCATTTCTTTATCTAAAGGTGGGTATTCTAAAGGAGTTACTTTAGTAACAAAATATTTATGCAATCATACCACAAGTATGTATTATTCTAGTACCTAAAGGCTGCATGGATAAATCAAAACCCTCAATTTTTTCTCTAGCCTAAAATTGAAGAACCAGCCATTATCTAATTTACTGCTCCTAAAATCCAACCTTCATGAGTGCATTCTGATCCTTTTAATTTACTTGGAATACTCATAATTTGTTCCAGCTCTCCTTTTACATCCAAACCGTGTAATCTTTTCACAACTGCTTTCACTTGATTAGCATCCTTAATTCTCTCAGTGTTTTCTATCTTATACATTGAAGGGTATATTTCTGCACATACTACTTTGGAAATGCGTGATTCAAATGGCCAAATAGAGGTTGAAACAGACTTTCTCAAACTCTCTACAATAGGGATTCCTAGAAGCGCTTGGCCACCTACAGATCCAGCTCCATTCAATTGCCAAACAGTTTTTGTTGATTTTATTAAAGCTTCAATCGATCTTTTTTCGTTAGGTAAAAAACATCCATATCCAACTGGTTTTTTAAATGGAATATTAATATACCTCCCATCATTTGGCATTGGGTGGCCCCAGAATGGACCACTTTTGGGAAATAGAGAGTTGAAATAATTTGCAACTTCAAATCTATTATTATTGTTATTTGTGCTATCTTTTACTCGTTCAAATAGGTCAGCCCAAAGGTCAGACCATTTAACCAAACCAAGATCATCAAAAAAGGCTTTTGGATAGCCAAAAGGAAAATCAAATCCTGCTAAAACTCTCCCATCCGCATCTTTTAACAATCTTTTGATAATATTCAAAGCATCAAACCGAGTTCTAGGGTTAAACAATGAAAGTTCACATGTATTAGAAAGCCAAGCTAACCAAATGCTATCAGCACCCATCTTGGGCTTACTATTGGCCGACCAATCAACGGCTAAATAATTATTAAAAATACTCATAGTAGTTTCTAAAAATAATCATTATTTCTCTTTCACGTTTTGGGTCACTTTGAAAACTACCTTTAAGTTAAGGTAATCTATTTACAGGACACAAAACTTCAGTTTAAATTTCTACTCCTTTAAGCTATGAACAATCAGATAATTAAATATCAATTGTATTCTCTTTTTCCCAAACAGAAAAATGCGAAGAAAAAGAATTCCACTCTTTCATTTTTAATTTAACATACGCATTAGAAAACTCATCACCCAAAGCCTTTTTAAGGCCTTTGTTTTTATCAAATTCACGAATTGCATCCAGCATATTAAGTGGTAGCTTTGGACCACCTCTAACTTTATGACCCTCAGCATACATATCTATATCATACCTTTTTCCAGGATCCGCATTTGTACGAACACCATCTAAACCGGCTGCTAGGATCACTGCCTGCAGTAAGTAAGGGTTTGCTGCACCATCAGGTAAACGCAACTCAAAACGCCCAGGACCAGGGACCCGAACCATATGAGTTCTATTATTTCCTGACCAAGTAACAGTATTGGGCGCCCAGGTTGCTCCCGACATTGTCCTTGGAGCATTAATTCGTTTATAGCTGTTAACGGTAGGGTTAGTTATTGCCGCCATTGCAGATGCATGTTTCATTATACCACCGAGAAAATTAAGGCCTTTATCTGAAAGCCCTAAATCTTTTTGTGAATCTGCAAATACATTTGTCTTGGACTTATCTCCTGGAGCATCCCAAACAGAAATATGTGCATGGCACCCATTTCCTGTCAAACCTTCTATTGGTTTAGGCATAAATGTTGCCTTTAACCCATGTTTTTCAGCTACAGATTTTGTCATAAACTTAAAAAATGAGTGCTTATCAGCCGTAGCCAATACATCATCAAACTCCCAGTTCATCTCAAATTGCCCATTCGCATCTTCATGATCATTTTGATAAGGTCCCCAACCGAGTTCCAACATATAATCACAAATCTCAGCTATAACATCATACCGTCGCATTATTGCCTGTTGATCATAGCATGGCTTCGTGGCGGTATCATACTCATCTGAGATTTTATCACCTTCTGGCGTCAAAAGAAAAAATTCCGCTTCTATTCCTGTCTTAACATGCATTCCCTCTGAAGCTGCTGTTTTTATGAGCCGGTTCAAAACATTCCTTGGTGCTTGATCAACCGTTTTTCCATCCATCATTAAATTTCCAGGAACCCAGGCCACATCCCGCTTCCAAGGGAGCTGAATAACTGCACTAGTGTCTGGAACAGCAAGCATATCTGGATGAGCAGGCGTAAGGTCTAGATAGGTTGAAAAACCAGCAAACCCAGCACCTTCATGCTGCATTGCCCCTATTGCCTGAGCGGGAACAAGTTTAGCCCTTTGTCCACCAAAGAGGTCTGTATAAGAAATCATAAAATATTTTACATTTTTTACATTTGCGAATTCTGCTAAATCAATTGCCATCTGTTTCCCCTTACAATTTTTTAAAGTTAATTAATATAATTCTAATTAAAGAAAATCTCCTGTTTTACCAGGCCACCACTCTGTCCCTGCCAATGGCACACGTGCCATTGCAGCCGCTTCCATTGTAATTGCACACAAATCCTCAGGCTCCAAATTATGTATATGATTTTTACCACAGGCTCGTGCAATTGTTTGAGCTTCCAAAGTCAAAACCTTTAAATAATTACTGAGCCTTCGACCTCCCTCAATTGGATCGAGGCGCGACATTAAATTTGGATCTTGAGTTGTTATACCCGCCGGATCTCTTCCCTCGTGCCAATCATCATACGCACCCGCTGTAGTCCCAAGCTTTTGATATTCATCTTCCCATTTTGGATCATTATCTCCAATTGCTATCAAGGCCGCTGTACCTATTGAAACTGCGTCGGCTCCTAGAGCAATTGCTTTTGCTACATCTGCTCCGTTTCTTATTCCTCCCGAGACTACTAACTGAACTTCTCGGTGAACCCCTAAATCTTGAAGTGCTCTAACCGCTTCCCTAATACAAGCGAGAGTAGGTAAGCCGACATGTTCAATAAATACATCTTGAGTCGCAGCCGTCCCACCTTGCATTCCGTCCAGGACAACTACATCAGCCCCAGCTTTTACAGCCAAGGCTGTATCAAAATATGGACGAGCCCCCGCTATTTTAAGGTATATTGGAATTTTCCAAGAGGTAATTTCCCTTAACTCTAGTATTTTTATCTCTAAATCATCCGGACCGGTCCAATCAGGGTGACGACAAGATGAACGCTGATCAATTCCCTTGGGTAAATTTCTCATTTGAGCTACGCGATCACTAATTTTTTGTCCCAAAAGCATACCACCGCCACCAGGTTTCGCTCCTTGACCAACAACGATCTCGATCGCATCTGCTTTTCGAAGGTCAACAGGATTCATTCCGTATCTAGAAGGTAAATACTGATAGACAAGTTTACTAGAATGCTCCCTCTCTTCCTCGGTCATTCCACCATCCCCAGTCGTTGTCGAAGTCCCTGCTAACGTCGCACCTCTCCCTAGGGATTCTTTTGCATTACCCGATAAGGCACCAAAGCTCATACCTGCGATTGTTATTGGAATATCTAATTCCAAAGGATTTTTAGCAAACCTAGTTCCCAGAACGACCTTCGTTTCACACTTTTCTCTATAACCTTCCAATGGGTAACGAGAAATTGATGCTCCAAGGAACAGTAAGTCGTCGAAATGAGGTACCCTACGTTTAGCTCCCCCCCCTCTGATATCATATATACCAGTTGCCGCAGCACGCCTAATTTCCGAATTTACAGAATTAGTAAATGTCGCCGATTGCACAGGTTCAGTGCGTGGAGATTCATTTTTTTTATTATCCGTCACCGGTGTCCCCTTAGTATGCGTTATCGATATTAAAATTATATAGTTTTCTAGCCGAGCCGTAACGCCTAAATTCCTCTGCCTTAGCTTTTGAACCAGATACCTTAAGCAGGTTACTTAGGATATCTAAATGCTCTTCTCTCATCTCTTTTTCCATACAGTCAGCACCTAAAGATTTTACCGACCCCCTTACAAACAAGCTGGCTTCGTAAAGCGAATCTCCCAAAGCATCTCCAGCATCTCCACAAACCACTAAGTTCCCAGATTGTGCCATGAATGCACTCATATGACCAACATCACCAAAAACCACTATATCTATACCCTTCATAGATATCCCACAGCGCGATGATGCATTACCTTTTATAACAAGCAAACCTCCATGCCCAGTCGCTCCAGCGTATTGGCTAGCATCTCCCTCAACAATAACAGTACCCGACATCATATTTTCGGCAACGCCAGGACCAACTGAACCGTCCACGGTAATTTGTGCTTTCTGATTCATTCCTCCCAAATAATACCCTGTTGACCCCTTTACTCGAACTTCTATTGGAGCGTCCAAGCCGACAGCTATCGCGTGCCTCCCCCTTGGGTTTTGAACTTCCCAATTAATTTGGTTAGTATTAGAATTTTGCGCCTGAAGGGTGGCATTTAACTCTCTGAGAGGGTTACTTCCTAAATCAAAAACTTGCATTCTAATGGCTCCAAAAATAAACAGTAGCAGGTTCTGGTTCCCAAACCTTCGCATCTTCGATCTTCGGTAAATCAACTAAAGCTCGATACTCTGAACCAAAAGCAACATATTGATCTGTCTCAGCCATAATCGCAGGCTTACAAGCTATTGGATCTCGAACAACTCCAAAACCATCCTTAGTGCCTACAACAAAAGTAAAAAAGCCATCAAGGTCCTTAAGACAGCTTTCTAGTGCTTCCTTTAAAGTACTACCTTGCTGCATTTTATAAGATAAATAAGCAGCGCCAACCTCTGTATCATTTTCGGTTTCAATTAATACACCCTGCCTTTTAAGCTTTCTCCTAAGAGAATTATGGTTAGAAAGCGATCCATTATGGACCAAACACTGGTCTTGACCAGTCGAGAATGGGTGTGCACCCATGGTTGTTACGGCGGACTCTGTTGCCATTCGTGTGTGGCCGATTCCATGACTTCCAGACATTTTCGAAATAGAGAAACGATCAGCCACTTCTCTTGGGAGGCCTACTTCTTTAAAAATCTCTACTTTTTCACCTACACTCATCACCCTAACACCAGGGCATAATTTAGCTAAAGCTTCACGAGCCAAAGTAATTTTCTCTCTTGGCAACTTTAGAACAGCATGTGTATCTTTAATTTCAACTGAAACAGATGATTCTATCATTATTGAGAGATTATTTTTAATCAATCCAAAATCAACTTCAGGATTACTAGACTGCACTGTTAACTTTAAGTTTGCGTTTGATGTCGAATCATAAATTGCAATTCCTGCGCTATCAGGCCCTCTTTCAGTCATAGTTATAAGCATGTTTGTAAGCATTGACCCTAAATTTGGGGCTAAAGATTGATCTTTAAGAAACAAGCCAACTATTCCACACATAATTATTTTCCTCTATTCATTTAACAAGACTTCACATACCAAGCCTTACCAGAATTCACAATATCACCAATGATAACCGCAATCAACCAACAGGAAACTTTTTTTCATACGCGGCAAAAAAGACTTTTCAAACGTACTAAGGTATGGTTTTAAATAACAAAGGGAAACTATAACTAATTAGGAGAAAGACTATGACAGCATCTTGGAGATTTTCAGCGTTAGGTAGTAGACATAAAGCTATGGGATCAGATCTTGAAGACTGGTCTGGAATGGGAACGGCTTGGACTTACGATAAAAACCAAAAAGAAGAGTACCTGGCTATTCGAACAAAAGCTGGATTTATGGATGTATCTGGCTTGAAAAAGGTTCACGTTGTTGGCCCTCACGCCTTTCATGTTATAGATCGCGCAACTACACGCAATGCTGACAAAATTAAACCAGGTAGGTCCTCATACGCCTGCATGTTAGATGACGACGGAAAATTCGTCGATGACTGCGTCATTTATCGAACAGGTCCAAATTCATACATGGTGGTTCACGGTTCAGGTCAAGGCCATGAACAATTAACAATGGCTGCGACAGGTCGAGATGTAGATATACGTATGGATGATAACCTTCATGACATTTCCCTTCAGGGTCCCCTCGCTGTTGAGTTTTTAAGCAAACACATTCCAAACATTAGAGATCTCGCATACTTTTCGCATACTCAAACAATGCTTTGGAATTTCCCAGTAATGATTTCTCGCACAGGATATACTGGCGAACGTGGGTATGAAATTTTTTGTCGCGCTCAAGATGCTCCAAAAATTTGGGATGCACTAGTTGAACAAGGCGCACCGATGGGAATAATCCCGACGAGGTTTACCACATTAGATTGGTTAAGGGCCGAGAGTTATCTTTTATTTTTTCCATTTGATAACTCAAACATGTACCCATTTGAAAATGAGAAACATGGTGATACATTATGGGAGTTAGGCCTAGACTTTACTGTATCCCCAGGAAAAACTGGGTTCAGAGGTTCAGAAGAACACTATAGACTTAAAGGGAAAGAACGATTCAAAATCTATGGAGTACGTTTAGAAGGTACAGAGCCAGCTGAAGAAGGGGCTACACTTCTTCAGAATGGGAAGAAAATTGGAACTGTTACTATAGGTATGTATTCAGAGCTAAATAAACATAATGTAGGCATCGCTAGAATGCCCGTAGATTGTGCGGCAGATGGAGTAAAATTGACCGTTAAAAATGAAAATTCTGAAATTCCTTGCATCTCACAAGCAATGCCCTTTTATGACCCGGAAAAGAAGAAACGTACCGCTAAAGGGTAACCGTCTCCTAAAAGATTACTATATAAGTTAATACACTAAGGAACTATAAAAATGCCTACGAATAATCGACAAAAACCTTTATCTGAACACATACTAAATCAAGACCCCCACAAAACCACAGAACCCCGTGAGAAGGTTTTAGAGAAGGCTATCGGTAGGCAGATTCGATTTTTTAGACGAAAACAGGAGATAACAGTTGCTGACTTATCTGTGGAAACGGGTCTTTCTATAGGAATGCTTTCTAAAATTGAAAATGGAAACACATCTCCCTCACTTACTACACTACAAAGTTTAGCAAATGCCTTACGAGTACCCATAACAGCATTCTTTAAAGGGTTTGAGGAAACTAAAGTAGCGGTACATACTAAATCTGGGGAAGGTGTCGAAATTGATCGAAGAGGAACACGGGCAGGACATCAATATAACCTATTGGGTCACATAGGGTCCAATGATAGTGGTGTAATAGTCGAACCCTACTTTATAACTCTTGACAAAAAATCTGATGTCTTTCCAACTTTTCAACACGCAGGTATCGAGACAATTTATATGATAAAAGGTCAAGTCGACTACAGACATGGTAACAGTGTCTATCCATTAAAGCCTGGCGACTCTTTATTTTTTGATGCGAATGCACCACATGGTCCAGAAGTGTTGGTGGAGTTGCCCACTCATTATCTCTCAATAATAAGCTATCCCCAAAATTAATCTGAAACAGCAACTACTTAGTATACAACTAATCCGGCCAAACCCCATCAGAAGTAGGTTGACCATCGTCAAATGGAGCTAGATAATCTAGGATCATTGGTCGATTATCAATAAAACCCTTATAAGTTGCCAATTCAATAGGCAAATCACGAATTACTCGATGTAATCTACGAGCCCATTTTGGTACAGAAACTAGATCTTCAAGGTTAATCAAATAGCAACGAATAGGGAAAACCAGCGCGTTAGACCTGGGCAGTCTAAAGAACGTCTGCAACTCAACCCTTAAGTATTGTTTTTGCCCAATATTTTCAGGAGTCAAAGTTCTCTTCTGAACACCCCATTTATGGTAATTTTCTGGAGAGGTGTCTAACAAAGGGTTTACCGTCATTGTCCAGTTTAATCTCCTTGCAGGTGTCCCTTGTTGAATACTTAGTAGAAACTTTAATGCTCTAATAAAGATACCCATTTCATGTGCCTTAGGAACAGGCGCATGCCACTCAAAAAAATTCATTCCAATATCAAAATCAAGTGACCAATCTGCTTGCGTTGTAACCATCCCAGCATCCATCCAGAGGTTATCATTTCTTTGATCCAATATACAAAAGTCACCCTGAGTTTGCCGGGTGATATATTCCATTGGTCCATAAGGAAGAGTTGTCTCATCAAGAAATACAAATGATTGATCAATACTAAGAGGTTTATTTACCCAGCGCCAATTTGCACCATCTCTGTGTAATTCAAAAAGATCCGGATAGTCCTCAGCCTTACTAACCATTATTAACTCTAAAAGATCCCAACCGGCCATCACCATGTGTGGCAAAGATTGACATCTCAGCGGATCTTCAGTGAGCACTAATTTTCTATCATACATCTCTGAGACGTAGTGCTCATCTACATCAAAACGTTTTTCGTAAATAGAACCTTCTGGTCCACCCTGATGTTGTTCCATGTTCACAGCATACATATAACTGTCCTCATGAAAGGGGAATGGAAATCTTTTTATCGCGTGATCTGAATTGGTAAAGGTATACTCTCCCCTAAAGCTCTCATCATTAAATTGAATCGTCATTTCAAATCACCCTTACCTATCTAAAACAAGTTTCTTACCTTCGAAGCGGCTAACACAAGGCATAATTTTAAGTCCACTAGTTTTCTCATCATCAGTCAACCAGTGATCCCGGTGAATAAATTTACCATCGTATTCTATCACTGAAGTTTCGCACTGACCGCAAGCCCCACCTCGACATAAATAAGGGGCTTCAACACCCGCTAATTCAACAGCCTCGAGCAAGCTCTGAAGTTCACCTACATTTATTACTTTATCAGAGATTTCTAATTTCGCTTGGAATGGTTTTCCAGGCAAAGGTGCAAGAAATTCCTCAAAATGGATTGCTTCATCCGGCCAACCAAAGTCAGTTGCCTCCTGGCGAACCCAATCAATCATACCCTTTGGACCGCAAATATAAATATGTGTCCCTAAAGGTTGCCCAGAAAGTAATGAGGTTAACTCTATTCTTTGGTCACACTCATCGTAATAAGGAGAGACTTTATGAGGGTATTTTTTTAAAAGTTCGTCGACAAACGTACCAAGCGAGGGCCTCCTTGTTGAATAATGCAACTCCCAATAGCCATTGGACCTCTCAAGTTGCTTTATTTGAGCTAAAAACGGCGTTATCCCAATACCACCTGCTATAAAGAGGTGTTTTCTTGCCCTCAAATCTAAAGAAAAAAGATTAACAGGGTAACTAATTACCATTTCATCTCCAACTTTGACCTTAGTGTGCATAAATAAAGAACCACCTCGCCCTTGATCATCTCTCCTTACAGAAATTGTATACCGAGCCTGATCAAAAGGATCTGACATTATCGAATAAGGGTTTAACCTTAGTACTGATCCATCTTGCATTTCAACAATTGTATGTGCACCACCTGAAAATGTTGGAAGTAAGCCTCCATTTGTTCTCTTAAACTCAAAGCAGGTCACCAAATCATTTAATACTTTGATTTGCGACACTATTACATTTATTTTTGTAGACCCAATCATTTATACAGTTCCACTGCGTCAGGGACATTCCCAGGATCCTCAGCATCTATGCAAACTCCTTGAAATGCGGCTAACCTTCTTGAGTAATGATCTCTGATAAATAAATTCAAGCCACAATGGATGCAGATAAACGGGTCCATGATTACATCTTCAGTAATTCCCTTGCAATGGACACATTGCATACGACGAGCAACAGATCCACAGTGCTCGGTTTGTATTGCTGTGTGCGGGACGCCAGAACTCATACACTCGTTCTGGGCCTGCCCAATTAACCCTTCTGTTCCTGCTAAATATACCTGGAGCCCCATTTTAGCATTATTAAGGGCTTGCCTTATTCTGGAAACTGATGCTGGGTAGCTAGGCCCCAAATAGAGCTGTCCAGGCATTAACTCTTTCAACTGATCCACAAAAATAGATTTTGTATGTTTTGGAATATAAATAATATGTGATTTTTCTATAAAATTTTTATTAAGTTTTGCTAATCTAATTATTGCCTCCGCTCCCTCACCATCAGCTATCATTAAATGGTCAACACCTGATTTTACAGAAAGAGTTCCATAAACGGGCCTACTTTTAATACTCTCGGGAAACTTAAAACCTACCATAAATTGAAAACCTTAATTACTGGAAACCCTCATACTTTTTAATATATTATCCGAATATCTTATATGAAACTAATTTTAAAAGTAAAATAATTAATAAATATTTTTATCCTTAAAAGAAAAAAGGAGAAATAATATTTTTTATCTTTAGTCATTGAAACGCCCCTCTAACACTTAGAATACGCTAACGCGAAATATTAAAAACAAAAAGGCTCTGAGTTAAATTACGATCAGCTTTGTTATAAGGGTCAAACTAACTCAGACCCAGAGCCTTTTTCTTATCTTTGGCCCATTTCATTATAACCATATCAAAACACAGAGCCATAAATGCCACGTTAAAGCCTAATAAAAAATTTTTACCAAGAACCGTTCCTGCTAAAGTCTTTTGAAGCTCCTGCCCAAGATCAATCGTTCCAATAAAAGCTGCTATCATGGTCATAAAGAACGCAAACATTAGTGCCTGATTGAAGCCCACCGCCATCGTTGGCAACGCTAGTGGAAATTGAACCTTCCAAAGTTTTTGAAAACGCGTAGCCCCTGACATATCGGCGGACTCCGTCATCTCTGGAGGTACGCTACGGAGACCTTCTATCGTATATCGAATTAAGGGGACCATCGCATATATCATAATAGAGAATATGACAGCAATATCTGTAATACCAAAAAGCATAATGGCAGGGATCAGATAAACAAAACTCGGGAAAGTTTGTGCTGAATCCGACACAAGCAACAAAAATACATCACGCAGCATTTGGCCCACGTAACGCCAAATGAGGTAAAAACTAATTACAAATAAAACCCAAAAAACTAATATGTATAGCCACTGCAACGGTATTTCGTTAAAAACCCCTAACTTCCAAAGTATGTAACGTAAAACGCCAGCCGATATCAGTGATGCAAACGCAATGACGGAGCGACGAAACACCAAGCTAATTAGCCCAATAACTACTGTTTGAGTAATTCCACTGCGCAGGTTGAAATCTTGTGCTGGTGGGCCAGCTCCCCAAATAGCAAGCGGAATACCTAAAACCATAGCGGCTGCAGTTGAGGACAACACATAATAAATAGTAATCACTGAGCGATCCCACCAACCACTCAGCGCAACCCATGAGAAGAAGGCAAGAGCGTATAGTGCCTGGCGTGGTCCCGCCATTCTCCAGGCAAAAGCTATAACAAGCATCATAAATGCAGGTGTCGGAATTGAGAGCAAAAAGTTTCTGAAAGGCATCAACACAAAGACGTTCATGAAATAGCGTATAGCAGCGGTAGTACCCTTTAAAATATCATTTGTAAGAACCGTTTTTTTAACAAATGTATCCAACGCCTTCCCCTGACTTAATTGTTGTTTTCGACCAATTTCTGAAGCCATTTCGACAAATTGAGCAAAAATAATGAACCCAATAAACAAAACTAGCGCTAGGATAATGAATTTGTGACGTAATATCCATGAAGCATCTTTAGGAAAATGCTCAGGTTGCTTTACTACCCAAGCTTTTGATAATCTATCTAGTGTAATCGCTAGCAGAACAATTGTTATTCCAATCTCAAAGCTACGTCCGATCTTAAAGCTGCCCATCATAGCGAGAAGTTTTGCGCCCAAACCTGGCATACCGATAAATGAAGTCAAAACAACCATCGCCAAACACAGCATAATTACTTGATTCACACCAACCAAAATCTCTGTTC
The DNA here is from genome assembly GCA_905181985.1 of uncultured Paracoccaceae bacterium. Lineage (GTDB taxonomy): Bacteria > Pseudomonadota > Alphaproteobacteria > Rhodobacterales > Rhodobacteraceae. Next base: position 22,067 of record CAJIZW010000053.1, read on the forward strand.
GCGCAGAAGGAATATAAACATATCGTAACATCTGCCAACGCGAACAGCCTGACATCTGGCCAGCCTCAACCACCTCTGGGCTTACTTTTTTTAATCCCAAAGTTGTCATTAAAACCATTGGAGGAATAGCATAGACTGTCGTAGCGACAGCACCAGCAGTTGGACCAACTTTGAAAAAAATCACAGCAGGTAAAAGATAGGTAAAGAAGGGCAATGTTTGTAAAACAGCGAGTATCGGCTGGACCAAATTATCAACCCATTTACGTTTCCAAGCCGCAATTCCTAACAGTAGTCCAATAGTAAAAGCAAATGGAGCAGCTATAACAAGAACCGACATTGTCTCCATGGCAATTTTCCATTGTCCAATTAGTGCTGTCCAGATAAAAGTGCCAGCAGCTAAAAAAGCCAAACGCCAACCACCCAAATAGAACCCCACTACGCCAACAACTGCAGCTATGGCCGTCCAGGGAATAGGTCCTAAATTTGGCCAGCGGCGTTTCCCGTAAAGAAGGTTCCCAGTCACATCCAAAAGCCACTGGAGCCCTTCTGTGAGAAACCTTGTAAAAGCAAGCAATCCAAGATCATCTTTTACGTAATTAAAAACCGTATCCAACAGATACTCAGTATTAGGAATTGCGGCGTCAGGAAGTCGATGGATGAATGCGGGAAGTAGCTTTAAATACTGCAAAACGGTCAACACTACAGCCAGTACAACCAAAGCTAGTATATAATTTAGAGTATGCTCTTTTGTGCTAAGTCCGTGGCCCTCTGACAAATTTGTCACTAAGCCGCTCCTAACAAAATATCTAGGGCAGCCGCACGAGACATACAGCCCAAGACCTTACCATCGCGTTCTACCGGAATTAGCTTGCGGTTATCGCCAATCAACATACGAGCCAGACTGTGAATTGAAGCTTCAGCATCAACTGGAGTTCCAGTGCCAGTATCTTTTGGATCAACCAAAACGGCAGCCTTAACTACTCTAGACTTATCAATTTCTTCTGTAAATTTTTTAACGTATTCTGTTGCTGGGTTCAGAACAATCTGATCTGGAGTGTCACATTGCTCGATAGCGCCATCTTTCATGATGGCAATTCGATCCGCCAAACGAAGGGCTTCGTCAAAATCATGTGTAATAAACACAATAGTTTTAGCTAAAAGTCCTTGAAGGCGTAAGAATTCATCTTGCATCTCACGACGAATTAAAGGGTCAAGTGCGGAAAATGGTTCATCTAAAAACCAAATGTCGGGCTCAATCGCTAGGCTGCGTGCAATGCCCACTCGCTGTTGCTGGCCCCCTGATAATTCCCGCGGAAAATATTCCTCGCGGCCTTCAAGCCCTACAAGCGTAATGACCTCAAGCGCACGGGAGCGCCGAGTATGCGCATCTTGACCACGCATCTCAAGTGGGAAGGCAACATTTTCAAGAACGGTGCGATGAGGAAGTAATCCAAAAGACTGGAATACCATTCCCATTTTACTACGACGTAAATCAATTAATCCTTTTTCAGAAAGTGACATTATGTCTTGTCCATCAACCTCAATCGAACCACTGGTAATGTCGTGCAAACGGGAAAAGCAGCGTACTAGGGTGGATTTTCCAGATCCAGACAAACCCATAACAACTAACATTTCACCTTTCGTGACATCAAGTGAAACATTTCTGACACCAGCTATATATCCATCAGCCTGCATATCCTCAAAGCTTCTTGCCACTTCCATTTGCGCCAAATACTCTTTTGGGTTTTCACCAAATACTTTCCATATATTTTTGCATGAAATAACAGGTTGCTGAGTTTTGGTATTATATTTCATTGCTATCCCTGATAAAAAGAACCCCGCCCAGATATACCGGACGGGGTAATTAGCGTCAACTGATGGGTAAGATCAGTTTACATACTTTACCATTCTTTCCATACAGCTTCGTTTGCTTCCAGCCATGCAGACGCCGCTTCCTCTGGCTCCATCTCATCGATATCAACCATTCTAGCCATCTCAGCAATCTGTGGATTAGTGAATGAAATGTTAGCTAAAGTTGCATAAGCATCTGGCCATTTATCTTTCATGCCATCCCAAGCGGCTTTCTTAAGGTAACCATTTGCCGGATTGCCACAGTCATACAGGGCGCTTGGGTTAGGTCCAACTGCTGGGTCTTTATCACAACCCTCAACCCAGACTGGGAATTCTACAAATTCGCCAGGCCATACTGCCTCTGCAAAGTTAGGTGTCCAGTTAAACACGACTATTGGGCTTTTATCAGCTTCTGCCGCGCCAATTGCAGCCCAAAGTGCGGCAGCAGAGCCCGCATTAACCACTTGGAAATTCATACCAAGCGCTGCAACACGTTCTTGCCCATGCTTTAACCAGTCAACTGGACCATCTAGATAGCGGCCTTTAGACCCCGTTTCTGCCGTTGCAAATAATGCTGCGCAGTCGTTCAGCGCCTCCCATGAAGGCAAGCCAGGGCATGCATCTTTTGTCCACATTGGGTACCACCAGTCCTCACGCGTAACTGCGTTATGATCTCCTACATCATGTAGACCACCTTTTTCTAAAGCAGCTCTAAACGACGCACCAAAGGCACCTTCCCAAACTTCCATCTCAAGAGTTACATCGCCCATCCGCACTGACTCATAAACCGCTTGGCTATCAGTGGTTACGTATTCAACATTATTGCCATTTTTTTCAAAAATTTGACCAACAACATTGGACATTACAATTTGTGATGACCAATTATGGATTGGAATAACAATTGGATCGCTGCTATCGGCAAAAGCCGCGAATGGCATCAATGCAGCAAGTCCTGTTATAATCGTATTTGTAAATTTATTCATAAGTATTCTCCCTTTTAGTATGCGCTAGTGACATAATTTAAGATCCGTCATCGCCAATATATATAATTTTTTAGGCGATTCTCCCTTCGAGTCTCATATCATAATACACACACTTACATATTATTCCTAACAATCAAGTTTTTTTCTTCTTAATACCATTATATACTAAAAAAAATATATATTTACTGGATTTCTAATTAATTTTCTTCAAAAATAAAGCTCTGGGGCTGTAACCATTAATACTAAATTAACTAACATAAGCGCTTTTAATGCTATCCATGCTGTAATTTAATATTCTCAAAATAAGCACCTATTCTTCCACAATAAGAAAGCTTATGGTATTAGAATGAATATTAAAAACAAACACGTATCGGATATTTACCTTAGTATCAGTCACTTCATCGACCATTTTATTATGCTTATTTTTGCAAAAGCAGCATATGATGCGGGACGCGAGTTTGGCCTAGGTTATGAAGAAATAATTGTTTTTGGTGTCTTGGGTTTCATTCTTTTTGGTGCGGTTGCGCCAGTAGCATCAATATTAGCCAATAAATACTCACGGTCAGTACTCATGGTCATCTTCCATTTTGGCATTGGAATTTCAGCTATAATTTGTAGTTTTGCCAGCACCCCTTGGGAATTATCAATAGGCTTAGGCCTGATTGGA
>CAJIZW010000054.1 GCA_905181985.1 uncultured Paracoccaceae bacterium
CCCAACATACAAAATAAAATCGATACGGTTAAGTTAACCTTTCCTGGAAAAAGCGAAACACTACTAGTGCTATCCATTTTTATAACGGCCACTATAAAAATCTTAGCAAAACAGAGCCAAGCCATGCAAGACCTTGCAGTTAAACTCTCAGGTTTAAACTTAACAAACCCAGGAATTGAAGACATCAATATTTTATTTGACTGCTTTCTTTATAAAAATGGTTTAAATTTTTTACCTCAGGCAAAGTATAAATCTATTCCCACCAAAAAGGCTCAGGAAGCACTAGGTGAAAACCTTTCAAAACTTAGAGACTTAATGGAACAAGTAGCGATGACCCTAGACATGCAACTTAAACTACAGTCATTTGAAAAAACAAATGCCCTTCATTTGTTTTCTGTTAAGTTTTTAGAAATACTGGAAAGAAAAAAGGAAATAAGAGGTCTACTAGACTTTGATGATCTGATTCATAAAACAATAAACCTTTTAAAAAACCCAACTTTTGCAAACTATATTCTATATAGACTTGATGGCGGTATTGATCATATTCTGGTAGATGAGGCTCAAGACAACTCGCCAAAACAATGGGAAATTATTCGCTTATTAACTCAAGATTTTGTTTCTGGTGAGAGCGCACGAACAAAATTAAATAGAACAATTTTTGCAGTTGGTGATAAAAAACAATCAATATACTCATTTCAAGGTGCAGACCCAAATTCCTTTGATAGTATGCAAGAGTATTTTTCTAATGCCTTAAGTGCTATAAGTAAAAATATTCAACCCCTTAACTTACTTCACTCTTTTCGATCATCAAAACCGATTTTAAATTTAGTAGATGCAAGTTTTAAAGATAGTTTTTTTGAGAGAATAAATAACCAACCTAGTCATCTTCCGTTTAAAGAAAACCTTCCTGGAAAAGTAGACTTATGGGATTGGATCAGTGACGAGAAAGATGAATATGACACTTTGTGGTATGATCCTGTCGACACAATAGGAAAAAAACACCACACAATTAAATTAGCCAACAAAATTGCAGAAAAAATTTATAATCTGATAGATTATGAACAAATTACCCAGGTAGATAGTAATAAAACCTCATCTGAAATAAACACAAGACGAATTGAGCCAGCAGACTTTCTAATTTTAGTTCAAACTCGCTCTACATTATTTCATGAAATTATACGATCCTGTAAACAAATTAACTTACCAATAGCAGGAACAGATCGACTAGACCTTATGAAAGAGCTTGGAGTTAAAGATTTAATCTCTCTTTTATCATACTTAGTTACCCCCGAAGACAACCTATCATTAGCTGAAGTTTTGCGTTCTCCACTGTGCAATCTTAGCGAGGACACTCTTTTTAAGTTAGCATATAATCGAAAAAAACTTCATCTCTATGAGGTTTTAAATAATAGGAAGGAAGAGTTTTACGCAGTTTGGGAAATGCTTAATGATTTGCGAAATAAGGTCGATTATATGCGCCCTTATGAAATTTTAGAGTATATACTGACCTTCCATAATGGACGCAGAAAGTTTGTTTCACGGCTAGGCTCTGAAGTGGAAGAGGTTTTAGATGTACTTTTAGAGCAAGCAATAGAATATGAACGTACAGAAGTACCTAGTGTAACAGGGTTCCTACTGTGGATATGTCAAGAGAATACAACTGTAAAAAGGTCTCTTCACGCCAGTGAAAATAAAATCAGAATTATGACAGTCCATGGCGCTAAAGGCTTAGAAGCACCTATAGTAATACTTCCAGATACTGGCCCAAAGAAAAATACTTTAAGAGATGAAATCATTACCTTAAAAGGGTGTCCAATCTGGAAAGCAAACTCAGAGAAGAGGTCTTTAAACGAACAAAATTTTATAGACAAGTTTCAAGAACAACACGGATTAGAGGAAATGAGGCTTTTATATGTCTCAATTACAAGAGCTGAAAGCTGGTTAATAATTTGTGGATCCGGCTCCCTTCCTAATCCAACAAACCCTTGTTGGTATCAACTACTTGAACAAGGCATGACTAAGTTAAATGCTCAAACTAATAAAGTTGATACAGGCAAAAGACTTACACACCTAGAATGGCCTACTAAATTACATAAAAAAAATAGCTCTTCAAAAATAATGCCTACAAAATTACCAAACTGGTTGGCAACAAATGCTCCTCAAGCTTCTGATCGCATCACTAACATATCACCTTCCAAGATTGGGCTAAAAAAATCTATCGATGGTCCTGAAACAGAAAAATCAAATGATCAAACCCTTTCTGAGGGTAGTGGCCTTCACTTACTTTTGGAACATTTGCCAAGTGTGTCATTTGACTCTTATCAAGAAAAGGCTCGAGATCTGTTGTCAGGTTTTGAGCTGTCAACAGTAAGTCGTCTAACTAATAAAGTTGTACGAATTTTTAATAACAAAGATTTTAATTACATTTTTTTAAATAAATCTTTTTCAGAAGTAAATATTTCTGCAAAATTCGAATTCCTAAAAAATCAAAAAGTTATAGGTGTAATTGATCGCCTAGTTTTCATGCCAAACTATATTTTAGCAGTCGATTTTAAATCAAATACCAGAGTTCCCAAAAATATAAGCGATGTGCCCAGCGGCATTCTACAGCAGATGGGTGCCTACCAAGAGATTCTAAAAAAAATATATCCAGATACATCTATCCAAACTGCAATCCTTTGGACTGAAAAAGAGTACCTTATGAAATTAGATGAATTGTTGGTCAAAGAAGCTTTTATAAATGCTACTATCTCTTGACCTTTTAGAGTTCTCTAAATACCGTCCATCTTAAAATAACTTAACATTATCGAAGGAAAAAAAATGCCAACAACACATGTAACTGATGATAGTTTTGATAAAGAGGTGCGCCAATCTGCATTACCCGTAATAGTTGATTTCTGGGCTGAATGGTGTGGTCCCTGCAAGCAAATTGGACCAGCGTTAGAAGAGTTGTCTGATGAATATGCCGGAAAAATTAAAATTGTAAAAGTTAATGTAGATGACAACCCCAATTCACCTGCTCAAATGGGTGTTCGTGGGATACCAGCATTATTTATGTTTAAAGACGGTGAAATAGTTTCTAATAAAGTAGGTGCCGCACCAAAAGCGTCTCTTAAAAGCTGGATAGAGGAAGAGATTTAAATCTATTTAAGTTAAGAATTTAAGTATGTGCTCTATACTAGTGTGATAGTGTTGTTTTAATAAAGTTTTAGAACTTTCACTATCCTTCGCCAACACACAGTCATAAAGGTCTCTGTGTTCCTTAGCACTTTTTCTAGGGACGTTAGGGTATTCTACTGTTATAAAAACTCCATATTTTGTACTATGATCAAGAAGCTCACTACAAAATTTATTTAACCAGGGTAACCCACTGTTGTTTATTAATGTAAGATGAAAACTGTGGTGGTATTTTATCCAGTTCCGGTTAATAGTTCTTAAACCGTTAATCTCTACAACTCTGTCAGTTCGATGTAATCTATGAAAAGCAAGAACTAATTCTTCCTCCCATTTGTTAGAAAAGTTCTTGATAGAAAGTTCTAACGCCAGGCTTTCGATTAGAATTCGAGTTTCAACTAGTGACCTAAGATCTTCTTTTGAAATTTGGGAAACAGTAAACCCAGTTTGACCAACGTGTGTAACCAGCTCCTCTGACTCTAACCTACTAAGTGCCTCCCTAATTGGAATTACGCCGATATCATAAAGTCCACTAAGTTCCTTAACTTTAAGCTTGTGATTTGGTGGAAATTTTGAGGCTAAAATATCTTCCCGGATTTTACTATATGCTGACACCGACTGAAGGTTTGAGTTTGAAGACATAAAAATACTCGTTCTAAAAGTTAAATATAATATTACATTATAACATTAATTACGCAAAAATTCAAAAATACTTTTAATATCAATAAATTGCATATATCTGTACATTAAAATATAGGGGATTATTCCCAAAAAACTTGAAAAGCAAGGGAAATGTTACTTTGTTAATGATCAAAAAGTAGAGAAAATGAAGACATCAAAAAATAAAAATTCTTCATTAAAATTTAACAAAAATAGTCACAAAAAGTTAACAAATTCAAAAAAACGTACTTATACAAACAAAAAACATACACATTCAAAGCCTCTCCTACAAAAAATAATATCAATGGTCTTATTTCCATTCATTTGGTCTTTAAATAAACTATGGGCAATTATGTGGCGGACAGTTTTATTTTGTTCACTGATTCTATTTGGAATAGCGACTTTCATCTATATCACCCTTCCACCATACGAAGAGCTTGTAGATGGCCGCGCCAGGGGGTCAGTCACTTTCCTAGATAAAAATGGTAATACGTTTGCTTGGAGAGGTGATCAATTAGGTAATATCATAACAAGTACTTCTATCTCACCAATGCTAAAAAATGCTATAGTGGCGACAGAGGACAAAAGATACTACAGACACTTTGGAATTTCACCTAGAGGAATACTTGGTGCCATAAAAACTAACCTAAAGGCTGGGAGAGGACCACTTAAAGGAAGCGGTGGTTCAACTATAACACAACAAACAGCTAAGCTTATCTGTCTTGGTAAGAAGTACAATCCAAATAAATGGAAAAGTGAACGCCAATACGAGGCTGATTGTCGTCGAACGACAAAAACACGAAAAATTAAAGAAGCTGCTTTTGCAATAATAATGGAATTTCGCTACACTAAAGATGAAATACTTTCGTTATACTTGAACAGAGCATATTTAGGAGCTGGATCCCGAGGGTTTGAAGCTGCATCCCAAAGATACTTCAGTACGTCTTCTAATAAGTTAAACATAGGGCAATCAGCTATGCTTGCAGGGCTTCTTAAAGCCCCATCCACCTACGCACCAACGAACAATATTCACAAAGCACAAACAAGAGCGAACGTAGTGGTAAAATTAATGCATGAGCAAAAGTATATTACAAATACTGAGAGACAGTTTTTTATTGCAAATCCAGCAACCCTTTCATCTAGAGGAAAAGCTAACAATAGCAGTTATTTTGTTGATTGGATTATGGGTTCTATTCCTCCATTCCTTACTAGAAAAACCATGGAAGACGTTATCATCAAAACTACTTTTGATGGGTTAATTCAAAATAAAGCTGAGGGAGCAGTAAACACCATACTAAAGAATAAACTTCGCAAAGGCTCCTTAGCGGAAATTGCTGTTGTGAT
>CAJIZW010000055.1 GCA_905181985.1 uncultured Paracoccaceae bacterium
CTCCCTACCTTGCTGAGTCGTGGGAAATTTCCTCTGACGGCAAAACTTACACATTTCATTTAGCCAAGAATGCGAAATTTCACGATGGTACGCCGGTAACTTCTGCAGATTTGGCATTTTCCTTTGATACCGTGTTGAAATACCATCGGTTTGGTAAGCAAATGTTTGGTCCGATAGAAGGTTACGAATTTCCTGACGCGAATACTTTAGTGGTTAAGCTTTCAAAGGCTCATGGACCGCTATTATTGGCTGCTACCACACCGAGACAGTTGCCCGTTATGCCAAAGCATGTATATGGAAATGCTGAAGAGTTTATGAAACAACCAGCACATAGTGACCCTGTTGGTTCCGGACCTTTTATTATAGGTGATAGAAAAACTGACGAATATATTACTATCGTTAAAAACGAAAATCACTTTGTAAAAGGCCTACCGTATCTCGATAGTATTATTTATCAAAATGTTGCAGATAAGACGGCCAAAAGAATTGGACTAAGAAAAAACCAATTTCAACTTGCTCGTACAGATTCTGTAATGCGCTTTAGCGATATAAAAGAGTTCTCAAAAATTGAACACCTCGCTCTTGCACCATATGAAGGTATAGCTGGTGGAGCTATCGTACTAGAATTTAATAATCGAAAAGAGCCATTAAATAATAAACTAGTACGTCAAGCTATTGCATATGCGGTAAATCGTTCAACGCTTTCGAATGTCTTGCATGGTGGTTATACTATACCTTCACGCTCACCTTTCCCTGCCACAAATGTTTTCTTCAATGATAAGCTTCAGGGTTATGCGTTTGATGTAGACAAAGCTAATAGCCTTCTTGACGAAGCAGGCTATGCTAGGAAATCTGATGGAATGCGTTTCGAGTTAAATTTAATTTTTATTGCGCAACCATTTATGCCGGATTTCAATACAATGCCAGCAGAGTATGTTGCTGCATCACTTAAGAAAATTGGAATTAAAGTTAAACTTGAGCCGCTTCAAGGTTTTGCGGGTTGGGCCGAGCGTAGTGCTGCTTGGGATTTTGATATGTCCATAAACTGGCCTGGTGATAAAACTGATCCAGCCATCGGTATTAGTCGGCTTTATGTGTGCGAAAATATCAAAAACCAAGCTTACACCAACACTTCTGGTTACTGTGATGCAAAGGTTGACGAAATCTTCGCAATGGCAGCCGAGGAGTCTGATATACAAAAGCGTACCAGTTTATATGCTGAAGTGCAGGATATCCTTTTGGAAGAAATGCCGATGCTGTGGATGTTTGATACGCCTAGTCTATTTTTCCGCCATAAGGATTTGTTTTTCCCGGCTTACGGAACAGCTGAAAACTGGGATGTTATGTACTGGAAAACAGAACAGAAATAACTTCACGGCACGTAACTTGATTTAAAAATAGAGGTGAACCCAATAGGTTAGGGTTCACTTCTTTTTTAGGTTTACAATCCTTGGGGTAGCAGTTGTATTATATTTAAGTAGTGTAGAGAGATGAAACAGGCAATTTTTCAAAGAATATTTCTGGGTATTGTTATGATAACCGCAGTCATTATTCTAAATTTCTTTTTATTGCATGCGGCACCTGGTGATGTTGTGGATGCAATGTTGGCTGAGGGTGGTGGAGGTGATCCAGAGCTTGCGGCTAGGCTTCGTGCTTCTTACGGTTTAGATGAAGCAACGCATATTCAGCTTATAAAGTACCTAGGGCAAGTGTTTAGAGGTGACTTAGGGTACTCCTTTTATTATGATCAATCAGTAACTGAGTTACTCTTAGGACACTTACCAACAACTTTAATGCTTACTATATCTGCGTTGATCCTAGCTGTGGTATTTGGTACTTTGTTTGGTGTTTATGCAGCTCTTAAGCCCAAAGGCATTTTCAGTAATTTTGTTACAGTACTTTCGTTGTTTGGTTACGCTACACCAGTATTTTGGCTAGGCATGATAATTTTATTAGTGTTTGCACTATATCTGCCTCTATTCCCTGCATTTGGAATTCGTTCTCTACCTGAACCAGAACATGCTGTTGGCAGAATTCTTGATATTATCCACCACTTAGTCTTGCCGACGTTCACATTAGCAATTCTCTACCTGGCGAGTTATAGCCGCATTTCTCGAGCTTCAATGCTGGATGTTCTGGGATCAGACTATATTCGTACCGCAAGAGCAAAGGGTCTCTCTGAAACTAAGGTAATATTTAAACACTCACTAAAAAACGCGGCTATGCCAGTAGTAACATTGGCAGGGTTGCAACTTGCACAGGTATTTTCTGGGGCGATACTGGTTGAAACCGTTTTCAGTTTACCAGGGGTCGGACCTTTACTATATGAGTCAATCGTTCGACGTGATTTTCCAGTTATTCTTGGTGTGCTTTTTGGAGCAGCCTCTACTACTATTATTGCTAATATTATCACAGATCTCATCTATAAGTATATGGACCCAAGGATTCAATCGATCACATGACCCAACCTAATAAACCAAATAGTGATCAAATATTTAGTTCTGAAGAAATAACTTCAGAGCCTGATGTTAAGTGGCAAGATACGTTTCACCTATTTTGTGCCAATCGGGCTGCTTTACTGGGCCTGACTTTCGTATGCCTTTTTGTACTGGTGGGAATATTTGGTCCAATTGTTATTCCAGCAGATCCTTTTGAGATGGTTGCAATGCCTTTAATGAGCCCCAATGGGCAAACGCTATTTGGATCAGATTATCTCGGTCGTGATGTCTTTGTTGGTATAATCCATGGAGCTAGGCCTACAATGATTATTGCTGTAACGGCGACACTAGTTACAGTGTTGATTGGAATAACTATAGGAGCCATCGCTGGATTCTATGGAGGCATGGTGGATAATGTGTTAATGCGGATTACCGAATTTTTTCAAGTACTTCCCCCACTAGTTTTTGCTATGGTTATCGTGGCTGTATTTTCGTCACACATAGTAGTGGTTATTTTGGCAATTGCCATCACTACATGGCCTACCGAAGCTAGGTTAACTCGTGCAGAGTTTTTAAAGATCAAAGAAAATGAATATGTAACAGCTTCACGAGCTATTGGTGATCGAAATTTTCGAATAATTACAAAGATTATACTTCCAAATGCAATGCCTCCCCTCATGATAGCTATTACACTAAGGGTTGGTATTACCGTTATTTATGAAGCCGCACTGAGTTTCTTGGGGTTAACTGATCCCGATGTAATTACTTGGGGAAAAATGATTGGGCAGTCACGAGACTTTTTCTTTGAGGCGTGGTGGACTGTTACATTTCCAGGTGTCGCAATCTTATTAGTTGTATTGTGTATAGCTTTAATTGGAGATGGCTTGAACGATGCATTCAATCCAAAATTACGTGGTAGGTAAACAAAGTTATGGATGACAGCTTAGAAACTAAAGAAGATGCCGTTTTACGGGTGATGAATCTGAGTGTGGATTTTGATGTAAAGGGCAATAACGTGAGTATACTGTCTAAAGTAAATTTTGGTTTGGGACTCGGAGAGACATTAGGCATAGTTGGAGAAAGTGGTTGTGGAAAGAGTATGACAGCCCTTGCGCTCTTACGTATGGTTCCGTCCCCACCAGGTAAAATTAGCGATGGAGAAGTGCTGTTAAATAATTTGGATTTAATGACTCTTTCCCAAAAGGAAATTAAAAAGATCAGAGGTAAAGAAATATCGATGATATTTCAGGAGCCAATGACATCTTTGAATCCGGTTTTTACTGTCGGAAATCAACTGGTTGAAACCATTCTTGAACATAAGGACCTATCTCGTGCAGATGCGCTGAAAGAAGCAATAGAGCTGTTGAGGTTGGTACAGATCCCAGCACCAGAGCAACGGATAAAGGAATATCCACATCAACTTTCGGGAGGAATGCGTCAACGTATTATGATTGCGATGGCGCTTGTTTGTGAACCAAAGGTCTTGATAGCCGATGAGCCAACTACTGCTTTAGATGTAACTGTCCAAGCACAAATATTTGATTTACTTAAAGAAATTCAGGCGAAAACACAAATGAGTATTATACTTATTACGCATGATTTTGGAGCGATAACCGAGATGGCTGATCGAGTAATCGTAATGTATGCAGGCTACAAAGTCGAAGAAGGTACACTCGACGAAATTCGTAACAGCCCACTTCATCCTTATACACAGGGTTTGTTGAGATCAATGTTGGTAATAAAGCCGGATTCCTCTGGCTTCAAAATGCCGTTGCCTGAAATACCAGGATCTGTTCCGGATCTCCTTAATCGTCAGCCAGGGTGTCCTTTTGGGCCTCGTTGTAGCCAGGCTACGGTCAAATGTCGAAGCATGCCGCCCAATTTTAATCTTGGTTTTAAGCGATCAGTAAAGTGTTGGCTGGTGGACAATGGTAGAGTCGAATGAGTGAAAGCAAAAAAAAACAGACACTCCTTAAAGTGGATAAATTGAAAGTCCATTTCGAATTAAAGCGTGAAAGCTGGTTTTCTGATAAACCCGTTGTGCATGCAGTTGATGGAGTAAGCTTTGACATAAACCTTGGTCAAACTCTCGGTTTGGTTGGTGAAAGCGGGTGCGGAAAAACTACAACTGGCCGGGCAATACTTGGTCTTGTTAAATCGACTGAAGGAACGATTTCGTTTGAAGGAACAAATTTGGGGTTAGTTCCTCCAAAAAAGATGCTTCAATTACGTCAGCGGATGCAGATTATATTCCAGGATCCGTACTCGGCGCTTAATCCCAGACAAACTGCCGGAGATCTCGTTTTGGATCCCTTATTAGTTCATAATATAGGTAATTCGAAAGAACGCCAGGAACGAGTTGACGAACTTTTTTCTCTAGTAGGATTACAAAAAAATCAACAACTACTCTATCCGCATCAATTTTCCGGAGGTCAAAGGCAGCGAATTTGTATAGCTCGTGCATTGGCATTGAAACCTGATTTTATTGTTTGTGATGAACCAGTCTCAGCTCTCGATGTTGCTATTCAGGCACAAATTTTGAATTTATTGTGTAAATTACAAGATGAATTAAATTTAACATTTTTATTTATTTCACACGACTTGGCTGTAATTCAACATGTTTGTGATGAAATCGCAGTTATGTACCTTGGGGTAATTGTCGAGAAAGCTAGCCGTTTGGAATTATTTGATAACCCGCGACACCCTTATACTCGGGCACTATTATCGGCTGTTTTATCTGGTTCACCGGATATTAAGGTGGATCGCATTCGTTTGGAGGGAGATATTCCAAATCCAATCAACAAACCCACAGGTTGCCGGTTTCGCACTCGATGTTCCTTTGCAAAAGAAATTTGCAGTGAGATGGAGCCAGTATTGGAAGAAAAATCCGTTGGGCATTGGGAAGCTTGTCATTTTCAGACAACTAGTAATTAATAAAGTTTCTGACATCTGAATGAACGTTTGATTTAAAAACTTTTAGCGAAGGATGATCTTTACTGAAGTTAGAAAACAACCTTCTTTGTTTACTGCAGATTTTTTTAGAGATTACATCTTGCTATAAGTGTTCCTTCTTGAATTAAAGAATATGGTTCAAGAAAATTCTAGGTTTGCTCGCCAGAGAGAGCGTGCAATTCTTTTAGCCACTAAAAAAAGAGATTAAAATAATAGTTAATGGTGTAAGTCGATTGTGTTCTATTTCGGCAATCTGATTATTGAGATCTAAGAACCATTCCAGAATCCACTTCAGTTCGCTTTCCATCTAGCATGGGTATTTTGCCATTAACAATAACATGAGCAATCCCGGTTGCATATTTGCGGGGAGTTTCCACTGTAGCGTGACTCTTAATATGAGCTGCATCGAAAACTGTGATGTCCGCATATGCTCCTGTTTTTAAAACCCCTCGATCACTTACTCCTAATCGCTCAGCGGGCAAAGAAGTAATACGCCGTATTCCTTCTTGGAGAGTTAAGATACCTTCGTCACGGACATAATGAGATAAAAATCTAGCAGCCCAACCATATCCCGATAGTGAACCAATGTGGTGTTTTAAACAGCCGTAGGGAGCGAGAGCCTGCGTGTCTGAAATAACTGCACATTGTGGTTGCTCCAACGCAAGTTTGATATCTCCATTGTTGAAGGATTGGGATGTCCACATTAGGTGGTTCATGTCTGTAACTTCTTCATCTAGAAGAAGGTCCAAGACAGCGTCGTAAGGATGAGAGTTTTTTCTCCGACCGATCTCGTCGAAACTCATGCCAACGAGGTCCTTGTTTGCTTCCGATTGCATGAGCACAATTTTGTTCCAACCGTCTGAGTTTACTAAACGCCACATTGGACGTGGGTTACGTTTAATTTTTTCTCGGGCAACAGGATCGCGAAGGCGCTCCCGAACCTTTTCACTACCACCTTCTCTTGCCCATTGAGGTAGGATAGCAATAACGTGAGTGTGAGACCAATCATGCGGAATTACATCGAATGCAACATCGACACCATGTCCTCGAGCCTCCTCACACATATCGATTGCATGTTGCATAGCGTACTCTGGTGCACCAAACTTAGGTTGGATATGAGAAATTTGTAGCCGCGCGCCTGCGGCACGCGCTGTTGCTAGTGCCTCACCAAAACCTAGGTCGTAGAAAAGATCACGGTTCCGCACATGAGTTGCATAGAGTACGTTATGTTTTGCGGCTACTTTGGCTAAATCTGCTAACTGATCTGGGCTGGCCAGACTTCCTGGCCAGTATTCCAACCCGGTAGAAAACCCGTAAGCACCACCCTCAATGCTCTCATCCAGAAGTGCCACCATTCCATCCATCTCGTCTTCATCAGCAGGCCGTAGAGCATCTCCAACTATTGCCCGGTGAATTGTTCCATGGCCAACAAAGGCTGCTACGTTTACACCAAGGGGTGTTTTATCTAGGTGATCAAGATACTCACCAAAGGAGCGCCAATCAGTATCTACAGCGCCATCGATAAATCCTGGTGACATTAGAGCAATATCTGAATTGGATCTTGCTGGAGCACAAGACACTCCACACTGTCCTACAACTTCAGTTGTAACACCCTGATGAACCTGGCTCTCGGCACGCCCGTTTGCAGCTAAGGTGAAGTCAGAATGAGTATGAAGATCAACAAACCCTGGAGATACGACTAAACCGGCCGCATCAAGAACATGATTGGCCTCTGCATTGACGTTTCCTATTTCAACGATTTTTCCATCTTTAACAGCTATATTTGCCTTGATGGCGTTTCGGCCGGTACCGTCGTAGACATCGCCATTTTTGATCAATACATCTAACATTTTTTATCTCCTTAATAGTTAAGAGTGCAATAATTTGAGACTTGCAGCAGGATTATCAAATGCAAAACTTCCTTATATTACAGTTGATTTGTAGAACTTTTTCAATAATTAAATTAGCTTAAGTTACACAAAAAAATCTGTACATTGCTATTTTTACATACAATTATTCCCTAGAAGCATAACTCGGTACTATAATTAAAAAATGTTCTTTAATTAATAGGATCTAGGTTTTTTTGTGGTAATATTGTCCAAATTTTTTCTAAAAGATTATCAGTTTTCGCTAAAGAATTATCAGGTTTCGCTAAAAAGCGGTATATTCTTACCTCTAGATGAATATCCCAAGATTTGTCACCACCTCTAACTAAGGTTTTACGTGCTAAAGAATTTTTTATAGACGAGTATGGTAGCCAAGCTAAACCGTGCCCTTCGATAGCCATCTTTTTTATTGAGTCTGACATTGGGCTTTCGTATATTCGATTAAGGTGAATTTTAGTTTTAAGATTTGAAAGAAAATTTACCTCTGTTTTACCAAGATACGATTCTGAGGAGTAAGACAAATGAGGTATTAAGTGAGCTCTTGATTTGAGCAAAGTATATAAGGGCTTATTGTTATCTCCTGGTGCGGACACTGGGACAAGTTTTTCAGTTCCAAGTATTTTATATGGATACTTGGTTTCATCAATAATGAGTGGCAAATCTGGGTGATAGTGGCAAATTAGAAAATCACAGCTACCATCAATTAGAGTTTCAATACGATTATGGGTAAAACTTAAAATAAGCCGTGTTGAGATTTCACCCAATTCATTTTGTAGCTTAGTCATCCATTTTGGAAAAAAATATGTCGAAAGGCTATACGGTGTTGAAAAGTTAATAGTATTATTACCCAGTTTGTTCATGTCACGTAATTCATTTCGAGTGTCAAAGATTAATTTTAAAGATTGCTCCCCTACATCACGAAACATTAGTCCTGCCTGGGTTAACTTTGTCGGATAAGTACTTCGGTCAACCAACGGCACACCGATCCAAGTTTCTAGTTGCTGGATTCGGCGACTGAAAGCAGGTTGCGTGACATTCCTTTCCTCAGCAGCTCGAGAAAAGTTTTTACTTTTAGCCAGACTTAAAAAATCTTCGATTAATTTAAAGCTCATTATTAATAACTTATTCCTATCTATAAGGTTTATGACACTTAATTTCTAAGCAATGCATATTTACTTAACCTTATTCGTATAGGTACCTTACATATATCAAATATATATACAATTTATATAAATTAAAATATACATAAATTCTAGAAGTTTTGTATAAGTGATTTAACTTATATTTAATTACGGCTTAGTTTTTTCTGAGGCAAATCAATTTGATCTGTGGATTTACTGAGAATGTTAAAGTCTAATAAAATCAATTTTTTATCTAAGAAAATAATATTAATTTAGTGTAAAGAATTATAAAAATATTTATAAAACTTGGGGTTCAAACAATGCTTAAACAACAACAACCAATTAGTGAAGTGACAATAATTGGTGCTGGAATAATTGGGGTTTGTTGCGGATTATCCCTTTTAGAAAAAGGTTACTCAGTGACAATTATTGATCGCACTGACCCTGGAGAAGCAGCTAGCTACGGTAATGCAGGGGTCATATCTCCTTGGTCATGCGTCCCCCAATGTTTGCCAGGCGTTTGGAAAAATATTCCAGGATGGCTTATCGATAAGAACACCCCAGTGAGTTTCAGACCCCGCGAACTTCCCACTTTGTTGCCTTGGGCTTCTAAATTCCTATCAAACAGTACTAAAGATAAGGTTAACAATATTGCGAATATGATGGATGGATTGATGTTTAACAATATTCTGGCTTATCGGCATCATTTGAAGGGTACAGGTCAAGAGGATTTGCTTGTGGATAGTTGGTACATCAATGTGTTTAGGGGGAAAAAAAACCCAAACCTTGAGGACTATGCTTGGAAATTACGGATTGATCGAAAAGCTCCAATAAGTGTTATTGGAAGGGAGGAGCTTTTGAACTTGGAGCCGCATCTTTCAGGAGATTGCCAGAGTGCAATAGTAATAAAAGGGCAAGCAAGAGCTGTTCACCCTGGAAATTTATGCAAAGCATTAGCAAAAAAAGTTTTTTTGAATGGAGGCAATTTTGTAAAGGCTAATATTGATTCCCTGAGTTTAGATACGAATGGTACTTATACCCTTCACGGTGAAGGCGGCAATTATACCAGCAAAAATCTGGTGCTAGCGGCAGGAATATGGTCGTTAGATTTAATCAAGTCATTAGGGCTTAAGATGCCACTAATTTCAGAGCGAGGTTATCATGTTGAGTTTCCTGACCCGGGCATAGTTTTGAATAACTCTGTTATGGATGTAGCTGGTAAGTTTGTTGTAAGTTCCATGAGTGGAGGAATTCGGTCGGCGGGAACATCAGAGTTTGCCCAGGTTAATGCGCCGCCAAATTATGCACGTGTACAAAGTCTAGAAAGACTGACTAAAAGTCTATTGCCTGATCTAAATACTAAAAATATGAAAGATTGGATGGGTGTACGTCCATCGTTTCCAGACAATCTTCCAGCAATTGGGTCAATCCCTGGTTTCCACAATCTTTATTCTGCTTTTGGGCACAGTCATTATGGCATGGGAATGGCCCCAGCTACTGGTAAGATCATTGCGAATTTTATTTCTGGGGAATCTCAAAATATTAATTTAAACCCTGTCAAACCGGATAGATATCTATGAGTAGCAACCTGTTCCTCCGCCATTAAATTCTTTTAAGGCACTGATTTTATTAGAGAAAAATGAACTCCTAACTCTCCACCCACAACGCTACCCACAACGAAACATCAGATCAAAATAGATAACAGTGGTGTCAGTCTAAATGGGTGACATCCTGGCCGTTTGTGCGTTTTATGTGATGCTTCGGTTGAGGCCTTGATATCAGCGAAAATAAAGCCTTTTCTCAGAAGCTCATTTGGCGAGGGAGGGTTTTGGATGCCCGTTTCTGACCCTGGATCTCCAGATCTACTGAATAAGCTCAGTTAAGGCATATTTATCACTAAAGCTCTTACGACCAGTCTGAAGCCAATTGATGAGGTGAGGATGGAGATACTGCTCTCATATTTCTTGTATTAGAGTTCCGCTTGCATTGAAGCAACCATCTTCAGAACCCAACGCCTTGGCAAAAGTGGATTGATCCAA
>CAJIZW010000056.1 GCA_905181985.1 uncultured Paracoccaceae bacterium
TCCCATCACTAAGCGGCCTTAATTCGTCAGGTTTTGAAGTGTCTGGGTTTATAATTACTTTACCCGCCCCACCAGATAAACCACCACTAACGCCAAATGCTGGATATTTACAGTTATCAATTCTAATACCAAGAGACATTTCATCAAGTAAAACTCTAACATCTCGGACAATTCCGCATCCCCCACGGTACTGCCCTGGTCCACCAGAATCCTTATGAAAAGAGAAACTTTCAATCTCTATTCCAAATTCCATTTCAGCAAACTCAATTGGATAATTCTCTTGAGCAACATAGTAGACTGCATCTAAGCCGTCTGCAAAACTGCGCGCACCATATCCAACTGATAGTCCCTCAATACAAAGTTCTTCGCCTCCAGCAGCAGACTTACCTCGTAGGTAATACAAGACATACACCGGTGACGCAGCAGAAGATTTTCCACCTGTAGCCTGAGCCAAAGCTCCAAATAAACAAGAGTTAACACGAAACATAGAATGCGATCTCAAACCCAGTGGTGCTGGAGATATTGGATTCAAAAGGCTTCCAGGACGCGTTTTAACATCACTTATTGCGCGTTGAAACCCAGCGTTCATTCCAATATTTGGGTCATTCTGTGTTAAAAATAAACCAAGCATAAATTTAGGTACGCTGTCATGCATAACAAAATTAATCGGACCTGTTGCTTGTTTTTCTGTTTGAGAGAAATCCAAACTAAGGTGACCATTTTTATGAGTCATAGCTAAATCTATAAAATAACTATCATCAGTAACAGCATCGCTATCAATACGATCTCTAAAAAACCACTTCCCCTCAGGAATCCTCTTTAAAATTTCTGATTTAATAGCAAATTGAGTTTGTTGAATTATTTCTTCAAAAGCTTGTTCTAAAGCGGTTGATCCATGTCGTTTTATAATTGCTTCAACCCTGTGCTTACCAAGATCGCAGGCTGCCATAATACTATTTAAATCTCCCTCTAGCAAATCTGGAAACCTTGTATTTTGAATAAAAATTCGAAAGACCTCTTCATTTCGAATACCGTTTCGAATAATTCTTACTGGTGGAATCATTATTCCTTCTTGAAATACAGAGGTTGCTGTTGGACTTATAGATCCTGGAACGGCACCACCAATATCCCATAAGTGCCCCCAACACTCAACAAAAGCTACAAGCTTCTCATTAGAAAACACTGGTGTAATAAAAACCATATCTGGTAAATGACTTACAGCTCCCTTTGTGAAGTATGGATCATTATACCAGTAGACATCACCATCAATCATAGTTTCGATTGGATAAGTTTCTAGCACAGAGTCTAATAGGTTTCCGGCCAATGTTAAACTCGTAGAAACCACTAACTCTCCATCTCGATTAAGGATTGCTGTAAAGAAGTCCTTTTTTTCTCTGATGAAGGGAGACATTGAAGTACGTGTAATAACAGCCTCCATCTCTCGCCTTGCTGCTGTTAACCCCCCTTTTATAAGCTCAAAGACTATCCTGTCACTTGCCTTAAGGGTTTGGATTTGTGTACTGGGACTACTCATTAAAACTCTCTCTAATTAGTAAATTTCCAAATTTATCCACTTTAAGTTTTTGATCTCTAAGTATCAAAGTCGTTGAATCCAATTGATCAATTATCGCTGGCCCCAAAATTTCATGGCCATCTAAGAGATTATCTCTGTCAAAAACTGGTACATTTTCATATCCACTTTGATCAATGACAACCCGCCTGACAGATTTACTTATTGGTTTGATATCATCAGATTTCTTAATTAAAGGAGGGCCAATATGATCTGATATCCCCGAGGCTTGAACTCGTAAATTTATTATTTCAACTGAAGATTTGTCATCTGAAAAGGTATATAATTGCTTATGTAAGTCATGAAATTCTTTTACAGCTACCTGAGTTGTTTCCTTAGTAACTACGCCTGGAGGGAAGTTAACAGTTAGTTCAGTTCCCTGCCCTGCATATCTTAAGTCGACCGCACGATTTATTACTCTTCGATCTATTGGCACTCGATCTTCTGAAAGGCGTAATTGCGCACTTTCCTCTAAACCCTCAAAGACCAAGTTCATTGCTGAATAATCATAATTGTTCGCTCGCTGTAGCTTTGTTAATGCAAAATCATATTTCAAATCTGTAGTAAGCAACCCATTTGCACATAAGATCCCAGGGTATCTTGGGATCAATAAACCACTAGCAGATAGCAATCTCATCAAATCTCCACCGTGAACAGGACCCGCTCCACCGAAGGCGGTCAGTACAAAGTCTGCTGGGTTTAAACCACGTTCAACAGACATAAGCTTTAACGCTCCATGCATGGTTTCATTCACAATTTTAATTATTCCCAAGCTGGCCTCAATCACGTTTGTGCCTAATGGTTTTGCTACAAACTCATCAACGGCTTTGTAAGCAGCTTTTTCGTCTAAAGGTACACTCCCTCCTAAGAGATGTGGTGGGATTCTACCTAGTATTAAATTTGCATCCGTTACAGTTGGCCGAAGGCCGCCTTGATTATATGCTGCTGGACCTGGTGTGGCTCCTGCACTTTCCGGCCCTACTAGTATAGCACCATTCTTTGCAACAGATGCAATCGAACCACCACCCGCTCCAATTGTATGAATATCAATTATGGGTAGAGCTAAAGGTTGGTTGTTAATGCGAGCACCAGTGCTTGTTTGCAACATTCCGTCTTTAACCAAAGCTACGTCTGCACTAGTCCCTCCCATGTCAATTGTAATAAGATTTTTGTGACCTGCTATTGAACCCGTATAGGCAGCCCCACTCATACCTGCCGCAGGTCCAGATAACGCCATATGAACTCCAAATTTAGCAGCTTCTTTAGGGGTAAAAATACCCCCATTTGATTTCATAATAAATAAAGGTGCATTAATCTCTAAACTCTTAAGCTCAGCTGTTAGCTTCTTCATATAAGAGCCAACAATTGGTTGGACAGACGCATTTATAACAGTTGCCATCGCTCTCTCATACTCCCTAAAAATAGGAAGAACTTCAAAAGAAAGTGAAATTTCGATATCTGGTAACAACTTTCTTAATTCTTTCTCTAACTGCCTTTCATGTGAGGGATTTGCGTAAGAGTGCATAAGTGAAATCGCGACAGCCTCATAATTATCTTCACGGATCACTTTAACTATTTTACTTAAATTACTGATATCTATGGGTAAAGATATAGTTCCATCATAACGAATTCTCTCTGGGACTTCAAAAATATCACGAGGTTTGATAGGACGATCTGGCTTAACCCATCCATAAAGATTAGACTCTCTTGGAATTTCCGCTCTTCCAATTTCTAAAACATGTCGAAATCCTTCAGTGGTGATTAATGCTGTTTTTGCACTTTTATTTTCTAGTATTGCATTTGTAACGACAGTTGATCCATGTAAAACAACTTCTACTGAACTTGGATCAACATCTGCTAACTTTAAAACCTTAGCAACACTCTTGATAAAACCTTCTGAAGGGTTAGCTGGAGTAGACGCTGTTTTAGCAACCTTGAAAATCTCACCGTTTTTGTTTGCAATAACGGAATCAGTGAAAGTACCACCAATATCAATTGCTATTGAAAAATCTTTACCGTCCAATCTAAGGGCCCCCTGTAACGGCTAAGGTTTGACCGGTAACCCACTCTGCTAGATCCGAAGCAAAAAACATCGTGGCATTTGCAATATCCTCAGGTTTCCCAACTCGTCTCATTGCAATAGATTTCACCAACGCGTCCTGTCCATCTTTTCCATAAGAGTTCCACTGTTTTATGTAATCAGGACTCGTAGGCATAAAACCAGGTGCAACTGAGTTAACTGTAATTCCAAATTGACCAAGCTCAGCTGCAAGCTGTTTGACTAAACCAATCTGGGCGGCTTTTGCTGTTCCATAGCTTTGGACCCCTGTTAATGAGACCCCAATCCCTGCTCGACTAGAAATAACAATTATCCTGCCTTTCCCAACCCTCTTCATTCCGGGGACAACAGCTCTAGCAATATTAAAACTTCCGTCTAGATTAACTGATTGAATTATACGCCAATCCTCATCTGTAACATCTTCAATTGGCGTCTTAACCCTTGAACGAATTCCTCCAGCCGAATGAACTGCAATATCGACCGACCCTGTAGCCGAAACAGTTTCTATATCAGTAATTACTTTTTTTACAGCAACTGGATCTGTCACATCACAATGCACGCATGATATCCTTGAGGCAATTTCCTCAGGTAAGCCTTTGGTTATTTCACCAAGTAACCCCCCCTCAATGTCTAGCGCCCAAACGTTCGCACCATTTTTGGCAAATCCTCTAACAATCGAACGCCCTATTCCTCTAACACCTCCAGTGACGAGTACCGCTGATCCATCAAAATTAATTTCCATTTGATTATCTCCATTGGATTTTTAATAAAAACTTAATTACTTTTTTTACTTTCTAATTCAGGAAACTCTTTCAACATTTTGTTATAAGTTGCTTCGATTGCAACACCATTTAATCGCTGTGAATCTGAGGGGTCCCATTTTTCAATTTCTGCAAAAATGCGGTGTTTCGCATAAAACCGCCATGTGATAGGTAAATTACTTAAACATTTAGTTAAAACGTCATAATTTTTTTTGGTCCAAACCTTTTCATACTCCATTCTAGCATCACAGAGATTATAAAATGATGAATTAGGAGTTTCTGAAGTTTTCAAAATATCTCTTAATTTCTTAGTCTCATTTATATTTACAGTCAGTAAGTTATTGTCTTCAGAAACAATAACAACACCATAATCCAACCTCGCTTTATCAACTGAAACCCAATCTCGTTTAACATCAAGTAAAACACTTTCAGGATCTCGATTTAAGGCATTACCCCAACCACCAGCACCGCCACAGGTTACATGAATTTTATCTCCTGGATCGAGGGATAAAATATCTGTATTCCGTAAATTAAATTCCTTATCAGTGTTGGGGTTTCGAATGAATTTAGATGCACCACCAGCTCTTCCTTCAGAAATACCCCAACCAGAAAAACGAGTTCTATCTCGATTCCTAGCAGTGACCTTTGTATTTGGTGACAGAGCCTCAAATACAAAATCAGTTCCAAGCCCACCTCTATGTTCTCCAGGTCCACCAGAGTCTCTACTTAATCCATAGCTATGAACTCGAATACCTGCTTCGACTTCATTAACCTCTACAGGTGAGTTTTTCAAAAAACCAGAGTTAGCTCCCGACCCATCCGTTCCATCAGCAAGTTTTGTTCCTCCTGAACCCCCAGTCATAGGATTAACAGCAGCCATAATTCTTCTTCCAGTTAGTGTATCTGTAGTATTTACATTTAAAATTGGCCCTCCACTTGCGGGGGCTCCCATTAGGCGATCAGGTATAGCTTTTGCAAAGGCACCAAATGTCAAACCGTGCAGTCTATTACATGACAAGGTTCTCATTCCTACTGCAGCAGGGAAACTTGGGTTAACTATAGTGCCAGACGGTAATATACATCTACATGCTCGTGTAATTCCCGAATTAAGATATAAACGTGGATCTAAGGAGTACAAAACATATACTACTCCGACCATCAATAAAACATGTCTTGGATCTCCCCCAGTTGGCATGTTCATTGAACTCTCTAGCTGAGGGTCTGAGCCAGTGAAATCAAGAATTAACTCGTCACCCTTAATAATTAATAATAAACGAAGTCTGCAAGGCCAACCGTTGACAGAGTCTTCATCGATATACTCCGAAAAATCGTATTCTCCATCGGGTAACTCAGAAATAATTGCTCTAGCTTGCTGTTCTGCATAATCCAATAAATCACCGACACCATTTCTGAAAGTATCTATTCCAAAACGTTCAATCATATCATGAACTTTGCGTTCTCCAGTATTGCACGCCGCAATTTGAGCTTTTAAATCACCCCAGTTCTGTTCTGGCGCTCTAACATTTGTAAGAAAAACATCTAACATTTTTTGGTTTAACTTACCCTCTTCCAAAATTTTCATTGGTGGCATCCGAACGCCCTCTTGATGAACCTCAGTGAGACTACGTGATAATGAAGCTGGTACGGCTCCACCTACATCAGTATTGTGAATATGACCTACAGAAAAAGCTACAATTTCTTCTTTATGAAATATGGGTTTCCAGATGTGCATATCAGGGGGGTGAGTACAAACAAATCCAGAGTATGGGTCGTTCGTCATACAAATATCACCTGGTTTATAATCATCTATTAGCTTTATAGCGCCCGAGTAATTAAGGCCAACAAACCAAGTAGCTCCTAACTCTGTAGGTGTAGCAAAGGTTTCCCCTGTTGGGGTGGTCAATCCAGTAGTGAAATCCTCTGTTTCTTTAACAAATGTTGAATGAGCTGTTCGGTACAACGTAAATGCCATGCTTTCAGCGGCTGCCCTGGTATGGTTTTTTAATATTTCGAGGGTAATTTTATCAATCGCCATTGAGTGTCTTCCTTTTGCTAATAATCAAGTTTTTAAATTGGTCAACTTTTACATCAAAGTCAGGTAATACCACTGTCGTCGTATCATTCTGACTTATAATTGCTGGCCCAGCAAAGTAATGACCTGGCTCCAAGGTATCTCTCTCAAATAAAGATGCGTTAAATTCTTTTTCATCCAAATAAATGGTTTGCGATGCCAAGGGCTCGGCAAGCTGTTTATATTCTAGATGAGTTAGAAATTTTGGTTTGGGAACTTCCCCAGAAATAACAAGCCTGAGATTCACTATTTGAATCTCCGCATTTGGATCCGAATGTTCATAAATAGAGTGATGTGCCTCGTGAAACAATGCAGCCAATTCATCAACGACTAATGAGTCTAAATCTAATTTTTCAAAAGCTGTTTCGATTTCATATGACTGACCACGATAACGCATATCAGCAGACCAATCAAGTTTGGCCACCCCATCAAAACCTTGCTCTTTACGCAACCAATTAGTTGCTTCTTCTTCCAAAGTTTCGGCTGTTTTACGTAAATCTAAAAGACCATCTTGATCCAAATCAATCATTACTGTTCTAATAAAATCATTTCTTATGTCAGCAATTAAGCCACCATATGCAGATAAAACTCCAGGTGTAGGAGGCACAATGACCTCTCTTAATCCTAACTCTCTGGCCAGAAAGCAACCAATCATAGGTCCTGCGCCGCCAAAAGGTAGTAAGCTGAAGCTTCTAGGATCTGCACCAAACCTTGATAGCAATTTAGTAGTTTCTAAAAACATTCCAGATACAGAAACATCTATAATACTTTGAGCCGTTTTTTCAACATCCATAGATAGAGCTTTAGCCAATGGGAGTAACGCTTCTCTGGCTGCTGATATGTTTAGTTCGACTTTACCGTAACCTAATTTACCTTCACCCAACAAACCCAAAACAGAGAAAGCATCAGTAATCGTTGGTTTATTTCCTCCTCGCCCATAACAAGCTGGGCCTGGGTTTGAGCCAGCACTTTCTGGTCCAACTTTTAAGACACCAAAGTCATCAACCCAAGCAATTGATCCTCCACCTTCACCAATGGATGTAACCGAAACAGTTGGTACGTATATTGGGAAATCTCCAACCATTTCGCCGCTACTGTAAGCAGGTTCACCATTACTTATAACGGCAACATCAGCACTAGTGCCTCCCACATCGAAACTTAAGATACTACTAACACCAACTTTTTTTGCAATCTCCGCTGCACCGATCACACCCGTCGCAGTTCCAGACAATAACATAGAAATTGGATCAGATTTTCCTAACTCTGCCGTCATTACTCCCCCATTTGATTTACCAATCATTGGGATCGCAGGAATTCCCGCTGATTTAAGGGCATTTTGAAATGCGGTTAAATAGTTAGCAACACGGCGTTGCACATAGCCGGCAACCGTTGTTGTTACTGTACGTTCGTATTCTCTTATAACTGGCCAGACATCAGATGATAAAGTCACTGCCATCTCAGGCTCAATTGAATTAATTATTTCTCTAATACGTCTTTCATGTTTATTATTAGCGTAACTATGTAAAAGTGCTATAACTATTGTATCGCTACCCATATCTTTAGCAGATTTTAAGGCTAACTTTACTGTATCTTCATTTAAATCAGAATCAATGCTTCCATCTTTTAATATTCTTTGAGAGATACCAAAAACTCTTTCTCTCGGGACTAAAGGATTAGCTCTCCTAGAAAAGATATTGTAAGGGTCTGGTACTTTCAATCTAGCCACTTCTAAAACATCTTCAAAACCACTTGTAACAAATAAAGCAAGTTCTGCACCCGACCTTTGAATAACCGTATTAATTCCCACTGTAGTTCCATGACTAAACCAAGAAACCTCCTTGGGATTTAACACTCCTTTTTCTTGAAGTTCGGACACACCCAAGACTATTTCTGACCCAGGATTATTGGGTGTTGAAAGAACCTTGTGCGTACTTAAAGATGAGTCTTTCTCATTAAAAACACAAAAATCAGTAAACGTTCCACCGATATCTACTGCTACTCTATATGCCATACTTTTACCTTACCTCAAGTTGTCTAATGTTATTGTTTTCTTGTTTATCAAATAATGTGTTTTCTATAGATTTTACCGATTTCTTAACTTCTTGAATAATAAGTTCTTTACGTTTAAAAAAACGGGGAGTTAACATAACCATATTAAGTGCAGCTCTTGGCAACCCAGACCCATCAATAATTGGTACAGCCACTCCACTTGCTCCATCAAATCGTTCATCGATACTCAATGAATACCCTCTATGGCTGCAAGTTCGGATCCTCTCCATTATTCCATTTGTTGAAGTTAAAGTTTTTGGCGTCAGCGAAACTTTAGAAACCTTATCAATATATTTAAAACTTTCGTCTTCAGGAAGACAGGAAAGAATTGCATGCCCAAGTGAGGTGCACCAACCAGGAATAGTTGGAGATTTTAAAACTGAATAACTCATTAATTGGGATGATTGCCGAAAATCTGCAATTTTAACATCGTATTGAGCAGTCGGAACCCCAAGTACTACGCTTTCTTCAAAAAGATTTAAGAGTCGATCCATTTCTTTTCTTGCAGCACGCCTAATGGCTCCGTCCAACCCGCCTACCCAGCCAACCGACCTCTTAAGGTTCGAGTTTAATACAAAAGCGTTATGGGATAGTTTTTCTAAGTACCCCTCTTCGATCAAAGTATACACCAAGGTATGAGCAGAACTTTTAGGAATAAATAGATTTGAACTAAGCGCCCCTAAAGAGACTGGATCCGTTGCAGACTCAAAGTATTCTAGGATTCTAAGGGTGCGTACGGCTGATTTAACACTATTATTAGTCATTTTTCCTTTTGCATTCATGTATATGAATGCCTATTCATATTTATAAAATTAACTATTGACTTCTATTAGATTTATTTGTCAAGATTTATATATATTAAATATATTTTGTTAAAAAATTAAATGGGGATAATTTTTTAAAATGAAAACATCAGTAAATAGAGTTTCGTTAGTAACTGGCGGCGCTAGAGGGATAGGTAGAGGGTGCGCTCTTAAGTTGGCAAGTCTCGGTTCGTCTATAGTCTTAGTCGACCTCCTAGAGCCAGAGATGGCAAACACAAAAAAAGAAATTGAGGCTTTAGGAGTTTCTTGCATCACCTTTATTGCAGATGTTTCAGACCATAAAAGAGCCAAAGAAATAGCTTCTGACGTTTTCAGAGAGTTTGGTAGAATCGATGTCCTAGTTAACAATGCAGGAAAAGCGAACCCAAAAGGAATCTTAGAGATTACAGAAGAAGAGTACGACACAACATTGAACATTAATTTAAAAAGTTGTTTTAACTATATCCAAGCAGTTGCACCTTATATGCTTAAAGCAAAATGGGGAAGAATTGTCTCTATGTCATCATTAAATGCTCATAGCGGTGGGGTAACAGCCGCAGTATCAAAGTTCTCCTATACTTCTGCTAAAGCAGGGATACTGGGAATGACGAGAGCCTTAGCTAAGGAACTAGGTCCAGACATACTAGTTAATGCAGTATGTCCTGGCCTCATAAAAACTGAAATTACTAAAAATGCTGTTATCGCAGAGCGCGAACCCGAATTAGTAAAAGGTATTGCTCTAAAACGTGTTGGCACCCCAACAGATGTAGCAGAGTTAGTAAGTTTTCTTGCCCTATCTGAACCTAACTTTATTACTGGGCAAGATATTACCATTGATGGATTTCAATGGAATCGTTGACTAAAATCACCACCAAAGAAAGGAAGAACATAATGTTTAAGCTTAATATTATAAAAAGCCTGACCCTGGTCATGGCTCTAATACTGGGGGGCGCCATGATCACCCCAACGGGTCTGGAGGCAAAAAATAAGTTTATTTTTGCAAACTCTTCACCTTATGACACTATGGACCCTCATGCGCTATACGACGTTGGCCGGGTTGCTTACCGTATCAATCTCTATGACGGATTGCTGAGATGGTTAGACAATCCACCAAAGCTATCCCCATGGCTAGCTGACAGTTACGATATTTCAGAGGACGGTACTTCTTACACTTTTCATTTAAATAAAGGTGCAACTTTTCATGATGGATCACCGGTAGAAGCAAGCGATGTTGTCTATTCAATTGAGCGTATTCTAGCGCTGAAAAAAGGGGCCTACTCACTTTTCACTAAATCAGTTGAACCAGGGTCTACAAAAGTTATCGATAAGCACACAGTGCAGTTTAACCTTGTTCAGGCATCGTCTATTTTTCTAGCAACAGTACCAGCAATCCATATTTTAAACTCAACACTTGTAAAATCACACGAGGTTGATGGTGATTTAGGCGCTGTATGGCTTTCTCAAAATGATGCAGGATCAGGTTCTTTTGAGCTTGATAGATATGACCCAGCAATCGGGTTTTCAGCCAAACGTTTTGAAAACCATTTTATGGGTTGGGGCGATAAATACCTCGATGAAATCGAATTTAGAACTGTAATTGAGATTAATTCTCGAGTGCTTGGTCTAATGAATGGCGACTTTCATGGAACAGATGGTTATCTTCCACAAGACCAAGTTAAACGCTTAAAAGCCTCTGACAATGTAAATGTACAAGTAGAAGAGTCTATGCGTATCTTTTATGTTATTTTGAACCACAATCGTGAAATAATGCAGGATATCAATTTCCGGAAGGCTCTTTCATATGCCTTTGATTATGATTCTTTCATAAATGACATATTGGGTGGTTCTGTTGCACGAAACCCCGCACCTATGCCTAATAATATCTGGGGAAATCCAACAGATGAAAAAGGCTACACTTACGATATGGACAAGGCACGTGAATACCTTGCAAAGGTAAAAAAACCTATTCCTGAATTTGTTCTTGGTGCACTAGCTGGCTACGGACAAACTGGACAAGCTGCGGCTTTATTCCAAAACAGTCTAACCAAGCTTGGCCTAAAAACAAGAATTGTTGAAGAGCCATGGTCAGTGGTTTCAAAGAAAATGAGAGACGAACAGCAAATGTACGACTCACTATTTATTTGGAAATCTACGTATTATGCAGATCCAAACAATTGGATCGGTGAGCTCTATTCTTGCGACCAAATTGGTGCCAGAAACAACTCTTGGTACTGTAACCCTGAAGTAGACGCGTTACTAAATGAGGCACGCGTTGAACCAGATCAAGCCAAAAGAGCTGTAAACTACAAAAAAGCAGCAAAGATGGTAATGGATGATGCTGGTGGTATTTTTGTTTATAATACTGTTTGGTTCGGACCTTATAACAAAAATGTTAAAGGCGTTCGCTTCTCACCAATTGGAAACGCTCAAGAAATGCGTTGGGTTTACTTCGAAGAATAAGTACATCTTAGGAGCAGCTAAAAATTGGCTGCTCCTTACTCTAAACAAAATTCAATATTAAAAAATTAATACATTTATTTAAAGATTAGACAAAATTATGCGAATTTTATACTTGATGTTTAATAGACTCATTTGGTTCTTTCCAACTGTATTTGGTCTACTATTACTCGTTTTTACGATTAGTCATATAATTCCTGCAGACCCAGTAGCCTTTTTAGCTGGGGATAACGCAACAAATGAACAAATTGCAGACCTGAGAGCACAATATGGCTTTGACAGACCCCTGTATATTCAATTCATTAATTATGTAATGGGCACGTTTCAAGGAGACTTAGGAATTAGCTTATACACACAACGACCAATATCAGATGATTTATTGGGTCGGCTACCTGCTACATTAGAGTTAACTTTTGTTTCTGTTTTAATATCAGCTATACTCGGTGTCCCGTTAGGTGTGATCGCGGCCGTTTATCGGAATTCTGTGGCCGATCATATTCTTAGGTTAATAACGGTATCTGGCCTGGCAATTGCTAGTTTTTGGTTAGCTATATTATTTCAGTTATTTTTTGCAATGGAACTTCAATGGACACCACTTCAAGGTAGAATTGATGGTTGGGGTCCAGATCACATCACAGGGTTTTTTCTATTGGATAGTCTGCTAGTGGGCGACTGGGAATCTTTTGGGAGCGCTTTTAGCCATCTTGTCTTACCGGTAGCAACTTTAGCTTTTCCTGCTATGGCAACCATAATGAGATTTACGCGGGCTGGTGTGCTAGATGCAATTAATTCAAACTACGTTTTATATGAGCAAGCTATGGGCTTTCCAGAGAGAATTATTATTTGGAAGTATATTCTCAGGAACGCATTAATTGGCACCGTTACACAGATAGGTCTTATATTTGGTCTTCTTCTTGCTGGAACCGTGGTTGTTGAAGCTGTTTTCGACTGGCCAGGTCTTGGTCTTTATGCAGTTCAATCAATAATGAACTCAGATTACAACGCAATTATGGGATTCACATTAATTACCGGAACTATGTTCATTCTTATCAATTTATTAGTGGATGTGCTTCAAGGTGTAATGGACCCTAGGAGTGAACTTTAAATGATTGAGACAATCAAATTTTTAATAAAGAAACTAGCCCAAGACCGGACAGCGGCGATAGGGGTTTTTCTTATTCTAAGTTTAATTTTAGTTGCAATTTTTGCACCAATTCTTGCGACCCACCCTGCAGATATTACTGAGTTCCACCCACCAGAAAGGTTACTTGGCCCAAGCGCAGAGCATTATTTTGGAACTGATAGAATGGGGTCTGACATATACTCGAGGCTCTTATATGGAGCACGCATAACAATAGCTATCGCGTTAATTGCTATAAGTGTTTCAGTAATCATAGGCGTACCAATAGGCTTATTGGCTGGTTATTACAGAAATTGGGTGTCGGACGCATTAATGCGCGTATCAGATATATTCCTTGCAGTTCCGCAAATCATTCTAGCAATCGCAATTGCGCAAACATTAGGACCATCAATTCAAAATGTTATATTAGCACTCTCCGCAACGTATTGGCCTTTTTGGACAAGGCTCGTTTATGCAGAAACACGCTCCGCTCTAAATGAGCCTTATGTCGAAGCATCAATCGCACTCGGTGCTTCCCCAAGTAGGGTAATGATATTACACGTACTTCCTAACATCTCTTCCTCCATCATTGTTAGAACAACTATCGGCATGGGAGGCACTATATTAACAGCTGCAGCCCTTGGATTTTTAGGGTTAGGACCCCCTCCTCCAAGTCCAGAGTGGGGAAGAACAATTGCTGAGAGTCGAGAGTTTTTACCAGAAGCTTGGTGGTATGCTGCGGCACCTGGAATTGCTATTTTCTTAGTTGTTATGGGTTTCAACCTTCTTGGCGATGGACTTCGGGACATTCTTGATCCTCGAACTCGGAGGAGTAAAGGTGGATAACGCATTATTATCGGTTAAGGGATTAGAGGTTGGCTTCGATACAGAGCAGGGTTTAGCAAAAGTCCTTGATAAAGTGAATTTCGAAATGATGCCGGGTGAAATTGTCGGGCTTGTAGGGGAGTCTGGTTGTGGAAAAACAACCTTAGCTCGAGCTATTTTGGGAGTATTACCAAAAAACTCCGCTAGGATATCTTCTGGTACAATAGATTTTGATAATAATAACCTACTAAAACTTTCATCAAAAGATCTTGCAGATAATATTCGCGGTAAACTAATAACTTTTATACCTCAAGACCCTCTCACATCGTTTAATCCAGTATTTACCATAGGCTCACAAATGATGGATTTAATGAAGTGGAAATCACCCGACAGTGTAAAAGGGAAATACTTCACGAGATATAAAAAATCTAGACAAGTAACCGATAGGAAAAGAATTATAGATCTTCTTCATACTGTACAACTTCCTGATCCTGAAGGGATTTTGCGAAAGTACCCACATGAAGTTTCTGGAGGACAACGACAACGCCTCATGATCGCAATGGCACTGTTGCCCGAACCACGAATGATTATAGCAGACGAACCAACTACGGCTCTAGATGTAACTATCCAAGCGCAAATTTTAAAATTATTGCGCGGCGTGGCCGTAGAGAGGGGCGTGTCAGTTTTATTTACTACACATGATTTAGGTGCGGCATACGAAATATGTGACAGGATAACTGTAATGTATGCAGGACAAGAAGTGGAAACAGCTGTTTCGAAAGATTTTTTCTCGCAACCGCGTCATCCTTACACACAGAAACTTCTGCAAAGTTTACCAAACAATTCTCAAGATTTAAAGGGAATACCTGGCCAAATTCCTGCACTAATAAACCCTCCATCAGGGTGCCGTTTTCATCCTCGGTGTGATGTAGCAACGAGTGAATGTGCTAAGCTCAGACCAGAGGTTACGTGGCCTAAAAAAGGACATATGCTAAGATGCTTTAATAGCAATTCAGCGTCGACTAAGGAAACAAACAATGTCATCAGATAGTATAAATGATAATTTAGGTGGTGTAGAAATTCCCACAGGAGAGCCTATCTTAGGTATAAAGAATTTCTCTAAATGGTTTCCAATAAACAACTCCTGGAACCGACAAACTGGTTGGTTGAAGGCTTTAGATAATGTCTCTCTAACAGTTAATAAAGGAGAAATTGTAGGGGTTGTTGGTGAATCTGGCTGTGGAAAATCAACCCTTGGAAAAACCATTATGGGGATTCATAAATTAACAGAAGGATCAGTGAATTTTGAAGGGAGTGAAATTGGTCACCTTAATCCCTCTGAATCTAGGCAATTAAGACGTAGGCTCCAGTATACCTACCAAGACCCTGGCGCTTCGCTTGATCCAAGGTGGAAAATTGGGAAGTCGTTACATGAACCACTCGAAATCCACACGAAGCTTACAAGAGCTGAACGTGAGAAGCGCGTAAAAGCAATTTTAACTGCTGTTAACCTTCCAGAAGCTCACCTCGATCTCTATCCACACGAAATATCTGGAGGGCAACAACGCCGTATAGGCCTGGCTAGAATTTTAACACTTCACCCAAGCCTTATAATCCTAGATGAACCCACTTCAGGACTAGATGTTTCAGTACAAGCTACAATCTTGAATTTATTTCTTGACCTTCAAAAGCAATTTAACCTTACTTATATATTTATTAGTCACGATCTCTCAGTGGTACGAATGATTTGCGATCGCGTAGCTGTTATGTATCTTGGAAAAATTGTTGAAATCAATGAAACGGAGAAGCTTTTTTCTGATCCAAAACATCCTTACACTCAATCATTATTATCAGCTATTCCAGTCATTGGCGGTAAAAAAGTAACAGAAAACTTTTGGCTTGAAGGTGAGCCACCAGACCCAAGCAATCTTCCCTCAGGTTGTAGCTTTAGAACACGATGTCCTAAAAAAACAGATCAATGTTTACAATCGCCACCACCCTTAACGAACACAGATGGAGAGCACTCTGTAGCCTGTTATAATACGTAGTACCTCTCTTCCATAAATATAACCAATCACCCAGAGGAGATCCCCATGAGTAAAGACACAGGGCACATAATCCCAGAACAACCAGAAAGCTGGCGGTGGCCAGAAGAAAAATGGAGAGGTGTGGTTAATAAAATCCGTGCTGGGCGAAGTATGAAGCCTGCTCAATGGCCTAATGGGGCCAAGGTAGCTGTGGCGCTTTCTTTTGATTCAGATCATGAAACTCAAACACTAAGGTGGGGCCATCATTCTCCAGGGAAATTAAGTCAAGGTGAGTATGGCAACCGTGTTGGAGTACCAAGGGTATTAGACGTCCTTAAAAAATATCATGCTCAAGCTACATTTTTTGTTCCAGCTGTAATTGCAATGCTTTATCCAGATGAACAAAAGCGGGTTATTGCAGAGGGTCACGAAGTAGCTATTCACTCCTGGATCCACGAACTTAACAGTGCATTAGCGCCCGAGGATGAACGAGAGCTACAAATGCGTTCTGCCGACAAGTTAGAGGAAATAACAGGTGTGCGGCCAGTTGGCATTCGAACACCCTCTTGGGATTTCTCCCAGCATACAATGGAAATCACTCGTGAAATGGGTCTTATTTATGATAGCTCTCTTATGGCTGATGATGACCCATATGAAATATTAGAAAATGGTCAACCGACAGGGGTAGTTGAATTACCTGTTGAATGGATACGAGACGATGCTCCCTACTGGGCAATGGACCGTTTCTCAGGACTTCGACCTTACACTCCTCCATCAGGTGTACTCGAAGTGTTCAAACGAGAGTTTGACGGTGCTTATGCAGATAATGGGTTATTCCTTTTAACTATGCACCCTCATTTTATAGGCCATAGATCTAGAATTCAGGTCTTAGAGGAACTTCTACAGCACATTAGCTCTCATCCAGACGTATGGCTCGCAACTCATGCAGATATAGCTAGGTACTGTCACGAGCAAGCATCTCAGTAATTGGTAGAGTGTCTTAAAGAGTCGTTAGGTTTAAATTGAATGGGTAAAGTATGGTTGCCGTTTCTGTGTGTTTTATTTCCACAAATGGCACTGGCTATCATCAACCACGGAAAATTAGTTTTAGCACCTCTTTACATCGCAGCCGCCGGTTTACCCCCTGAAACAGTTGGAATTATCGGAGGCTTAAGTGGACTTGGATCTGTTTGGTTTTTTTCTGCAAACAGTGTAATTTTACCAAGTTTTGGTCCAGTTAGAGCTTTAATATTTGGACTTTTTTTAGCTCCGTTTGGTGCAGTGTTACTATTATTCCAGCAACCTTGGCTTATATTTACAGCAGCCGTAATAATGGGTTTTGGATATGCTATTACAGCACCAGCTGGAAGTCAGATTTTAGCCGCTCATACGCCAAAAAAAATGTGGGGAACGCTTTTTTCTATTCGTATGGCTGGTGTCCCAGTTGGTGGTGCATTAGCCGGACTCGCTGGAGGTAGTATTGCCAGTTTATATGGTTGGGAGATTGCCCTCCTAGTAATCGTACTGCCAGCAATAGCCACTGGATTGTTCCTTGTGATAGTTAGGGACAAAGTTAGGGATTCAAAAGCGAGAGTTAAATTCAAGTTTTTTAATTTATTTAATCCCTTAAACCTCCTGAGCCCTTTTAAAGTTTTAAAAAAAATTCCAGGCTTACCTCTGATTACTTTTGTGAGTATCGGTTATGCATCAATCCAAGGTGGCGTTTTTACTTTTTTAACGACATATTTTATGACTGAACTAAAGATGCCCTTGGTTCTTGTTGGAGGGTTGTATGCAACCATGCAAGTTGCAAGCTTTGCCGGTAGAATTTCTGTAGGGGTATTGGCTGATCGCTATTTCTCTCCACGCTCTGTTTTAATAGCATTAGGCTTAATGGGGCCATTAGGAATTTACGTTTTAACTGTATTAAGCAATGATTTTTCTCCATACTTATTGTTTCCTGCAATGGCGTTGATTGGAGTGTCGATTGCTAGTTGGAATGGGCTATTTATGTCTGAAGTTACTAGTGTAGCCCAAAACTATGATGTTAGTGAAGCAACTTCTGCTTCTACTTTCTTTACATTTATAACGTACATGCTGGCTCCTCTTATATTTGGCTACATAGCATTATCTTACGGCTATAAATATGCATTTTATTCTGTTGGAGTATGTGGTTTGGCATCTGTGGTAGCTCTATTAATTAAAGCATTTAAGGAGAGAGCCTAATGAAATCTGCATATTATACGGAAACAGGTACAGCGAGAGACGTCTTGATTAACGGTGAATTAGAAACTCCAAAGCCAAGTGCCAATGAAGTACTGATCTCAGTTAAAGCATCGGGAATAAACCCATCAGATGTAAAACGACGCGCCGGATGGCAAAATAAAAACTTACCATTTCCATTAATTATTCCTCATTCAGATGGAGCGGGACAAATTGTACAGGTTGGAAGTAATCTATCAACTGACTTAATTGGAAACTCTGTTTGGATTTGGAATGCACAAGGGGGATATGCCGGCCCTGGCAGGGCTTTTGGGACCGCCGCAGAGTTTATTACGGTACCCGTTACCCAAGTGTCCAAATTACCAGATAATGTTACATTTGAGGAAGGTGCATGCTTAGGAGTGCCATTAAGAACTTCACACAGAGCGGTTTTTGCAGATGGCCCCATTGATAATAAGTTAATTCTGGTTCAGGGCGCGGGTGGTGTAGTTGGGAATTTTGCTGTCCAGTTAGCTTCTCAGTTTGGTGCCACAGTTATTGCGACAGCAGGATCAAAAGAACGGATGTCACATGCATTAGATGCTGGCGCTCATCACGTGGTTAACCGCCATGATCTTAGCTTTAAAAAAGAAATTATGGATATCACCAAAGGCTTGGGCGTCGACCGTATTATCGAGATTGAATTTGGAGGCAATATAGAAACCGACATAGATCTACTTAAACCCAATGGTATAATTGCTGCCTACTCCTCTACGACAGTACCTAATCCAACCTTTCCATATTATAAATTAGCCGCAAAGGGCGGTCAAATTAACCTAATACAAAGCTTCAATTTACCCTTAGAGGCGGAACAGCAATGCCAAAGGGATCTTCAAGAACTATGTGAGGCGGGAAAGTTTAAAGTTTCTATAGGAAAAGTTTTACCAATAAGTGAAATTTCTTCTGCCCACGAAATGGTTGAAGCAAAAACAATTATTGGAAATGTTGTTTTAAAAATATAACTC
>CAJIZW010000057.1 GCA_905181985.1 uncultured Paracoccaceae bacterium
TTACACAATGTTTTTCATTTTTAATTATGGATGATGGAATAAAAAGGCCTATCTTGGGCTATAACATCAGACTTCCTTAATTATATTATGTTTTTAAAGAAGAAAATGGTGGGTGATAAGAGACTCGAACTCCTGACATCTTCGGTGTAAACGAAGCGCTCTACCAACTGAGCTAATCACCCTATAAGTGTAGCATTACGTAAACCAAAAGATATATTAGGCGCAAGAGTTTTTATCAATATAAGTGATAATAAATAACTATTTTAGTTTTCAAAAATTTAAGTTCAGCTCTTTACCATTTTTTATTAAGAAAACCTCTCCTTGTTTCTGCGAAAGGTGAGCCATCTCAGAAAACGATAAATTACAGATTTCTGCTCTAAGAATATTTAATATCACTCCATGTGCTATTATAATGGCAGGAGTTGAAACTTTTAAAAGAAAGTTCTTTGCTCGATGTTGCAAGTCTTTGAACGTTTCCCCCATTGGAGCCATCATCGAAAGTTCAAACTTTGTCATATTTTTTGAAAAATTTTCTGGTAAAATTAAAGCAATCTCATTCCAAGTTTTACCCTGCCATTCCCCCATCATAACCTCTGACAAATTTATATCCGTTTGAATAGCAAAATGGCAATGAGTTTTAATGATTTCAGCAGTCGCAACTGCCCTACCCAGTGGGCTTGAATAGATCAAAGTATCACTGGACAGCCTTAATTTTTTTAAGGCTTTTCCCTGGTTAACAGCCTGCCGTTTTCCTAGTTCCGTAAGTTCTGAATCAAGTTGACCATGTAGAACACCCGCATAATTATAGGCGGTTTCCCCATGCCTTAAAAAACAATAATCAGGAATCTTCATATGGTAAAAGTGGCCCCAACTTCTGTAACCCAATTTTTTGTGAACTTGTAAGGTCTTCTTCTTTGATTACATAAGTGTGGATAGAGAAGACAACTGCTTTGGTTTTGGGTAACCGCACTAAAGTTTGTCTCTCTGATCTAATAAAGTCACCCCTTATCTCTTTACGCTCAGGATCTGAATTACGTTTTGGTAAAAATAAGGTTGGATTTGTATACCTTAGTGTATTTCCGCGCATTAAGGGGGTTTCTGGCTTTACAGACGAGAGGAGACGCTCCACGCGTTTAGCTAAACTTTCGTCATAAACCGGTACTGGAACATGAATAAAGGTCAGTGGTTTCATGAATTTCTCAAGTAAATTCCAACTGGCAGGAAAACATAAACATCCCCCAATCAAAACATGTTCACCCGCCTGTTCAGTCATAATTAAGAAATCTTCTTGTAATAATTTTGACAACGTTATCAGTGGTTTAGTTATATCTATTAATACCTCTATTCCGTCAGGTCTTTGAACCTTTTTACCAGATACAATGAAACCGAGGTCCGGTAAAAGAGTCACTATTAAGTTCAGTAATTCCTCAGCGGCTGGGATGCATTCATCAGCCATAACATGTGCCTGATCAAATTGATTTTTTAATATTTCTTGTTTTTCAAGGAGTTGCTCTGTGTAAACTTCATCAACCTGCAACCATTCTGTTAGCTTAATTGGCTGTATACCAGGAAGTTTAGTAGTGTGAGCCTGCATCCAAGGAGCAAAAGGTAAAGTTTTTTGTAAAATCACTCCCATAGCTCACCTAAACCGACCAAATATTTGTTTTAAAGACGTTTTTTGCCATTAATTTGGATATTAAATTACTAAGTTAAAAGTTACTAGTCAACAAGGTGATCCATTATGAACAAGCATTTTAGTGACAACCGGAAGATAGATCCTACCAAAGGCACTCATTTAGAAGATGGAAATAAAAATGATAATGATCGGATTGAAATTGGTCCAACCTTGTTATCATACCGTGAGTGGGAACGCGCAGGCCTAAAGCTCCCCAATTTAGAGCGTATGCGTGAATTTAGATGGAAACGGCTTACACAAAAAATAAATAAACGTGGTCTTGGTGGCTTATTAATGTTTGATCCATTAAATATAAGATACGCAACTGATAGCACCAACATGCAGCTCTGGAATACACATAACCCATTCCGAGCTGTTCTCTTGTGCCCAGACGGTTACATGGTAATTTGGGATTATAAAAATTCTCCTTTTTTGGCTGAATTTAATCCACTGGTTAAAGAGCACAGGTCAGGGGCAGACCTTTTTTACTTTGATAGAGGCGACAAAATTGATGACGCTGCTGATGCCTTATCTATCCAAATTAAAGATCTTGTAATAGAGCATGGAGGTTCTAATTTTAAGTTAGCGATTGATAAACCGATGATCCACGGCTTGAGAGCCTTGGAAGCTATAGGATTTGAGGTGGTTCCAGGAGAAGAAGTTACAGAAAAAGCACGATCTATTAAGGGACCAGATGAAATCTTAGCAATGCGGGCAGCCTGTTACTCCTGCGAACAGTCTGTTTTAAAAATGGAACAATTTGCCAGAGAGAACATACCGAATGGAGACATTAGTGAGGATGAAGTTTGGGCAGTATTACACGCTGAAAACATAAAGAGAGGTGGTGAGTGGATAGAAACACGTCTTTTATCATCAGGTCCAAGAACAAACCCCTGGTTTCAAGAGTGTGGGCCTAGAATTATTCAAAATAATGAAATTGTGAGTTTTGATACAGATTTAATTGGGGCTTATGGGATGTGCTGTGATATTTCACGAAGTTTGTGGATAGGAGATAAAAAACCTCCTAGTGATATGATATACGCAATGCAGCATGGCGTTGAACATATTCAAACTAATATGGAAATGTTAAAGCCAGGCGTATCAATTAACGAGTTAGTAGCTAACTGCCACAAGTTAGATGAAAACTTCCAAGATCAAAAGTATGGCTGTTTAATGCACGGGGTTGGACTATGCGATGAATGGCCCTTAGTTGCTTATCCAGATAAACACGTTAGGGGAGCATTCGATTATGAGTTGGAACCTGGAATGGCTCTTTGTGTTGAAGCTCTAGTCAGCCCAAAAGGTGGTAATTTCTCAATTAAATTGGAAGATCAAGTTATTATCACTGAAACAGGGTTTGAGAACCTCACTAAATACCCATTTGACAGTCAATTAATGGGCAAAAATTAGTGTGTATATTAAGTTTTAGATTACGCAGCTTTCTTTTTTGTTTTCAACATTGCCTTAAGGTAATGACCAGTGAATGATTTTTTTGAATTTCCAATCATTTCTGGTGTACCAGTGGCTATAATCTTACCGCCACCATCTCCACCTTCAGGGCCAACATCGATTATGTGATCTGCAGTTTTAACAACATCCAAATTATGCTCAATAACTATTACAGTATTACCTTGGTTCACAAGCTCATGAAGGACTTCTAATAATTTTCTAACATCTTCAAAATGCAAACCTGTTGTTGGCTCATCCA
This sequence comes from uncultured Paracoccaceae bacterium, assembly GCA_905181985.1. Lineage (GTDB taxonomy): Bacteria > Pseudomonadota > Alphaproteobacteria > Rhodobacterales > Rhodobacteraceae. The sequence continues at coordinate 3,384 of CAJIZW010000057.1, forward strand.
AAATATACAAAGTCCTTCCAGTTGACCTTTTCGACAATTCTTTTGACAACTTGACCCGTTGAGCTTCACCTCCAGAAAGAGTTGTAGCTTGTTGACCAACCTTAATATAACCAAGCCCTACCCTACTTAATGCAACCATTTTTTCTCTAATTGATGGCACTGCTTTAAAAAAAATTTCAGCTTCCTCAACTGTCATATCCAAAATACCAGCAATGCTTTTACCCTTGAACTTAACTTCTAAAGTTTCCCTGTTATACCTGTTTCCGTTGCAAGTATCACAAGTCACATAAACATCAGGTAAGAAATGCATTTCAATTTTAATAAGGCCATCACCCTGACAAGCTTCACACCGCCCGCCCTTTACATTGAAGCTAAACCTTCCGGGCTTATACCCTCTAGTCTTAGACTCCGGTAGAGATGCAAACCACTCTCGAATTGGCGTAAACGCTCCAGTATAAGTCGCCGGGTTAGACCTAGGTGTTCTTCCTATAGGTCTTTGATCAATATCAATAACCTTGTCCAACAACTCTAGCCCGACAATTTTTTCGCAAGGAGCAGGTGTCTGTTTTGCTCCGTTAAGTGTCATAGACGCGTTCTTAAATAAGGTTTCAATAGTCAGTGTTGACTTACCACTCCCAGAAACTCCAGTAACGCAAACAAATTTTCCTAATGGAAAATCGACTGTGACCCCTTGCAAATTATTACCAGTAGCATTTTCTATTGAAATAAATTTTCCATTACCTGGTCGCCTGATTAATGGGATACTTATTTCTTTTTTTCCAGAAAGGTATTGCCCTGTCAAACTTTCAGGGTTTTCAGTAACCTCAATTGGAGACCCCTGAGCAACGACAAACCCCCCATGCACACCTGCACCAGGACCTATGTCAAACACGTAGTCTGCTTCTCGAATAGCCTCCTCATCGTGCTCTACGACAATAACCGTGTTACCTTGGTCGCGTAAATTCTTTAATGTTGTTAACAATCGGTTATTATCTCTTTGATGCAAACCAATCGATGGCTCATCCAAAACATAAAGGACCCCAGTCAACCCTGATCCAATTTGACTAGCTAGACGAATTCGTTGGCTCTCCCCCCCTGATAGAGTTCCTGAATTTCGAGACAATGTTAAA
>CAJIZW010000058.1 GCA_905181985.1 uncultured Paracoccaceae bacterium
TAGAACAAAAATCCTGAGCCTCCCAGTAAGGCTAAAAATGAAAGATTGGGCACAATTAGAGAGTGCAATTAATATATTACTTAAAGGTTAATTAAGCTCTTTGTTTATTATGCTGACCAGATCGTCGTAGTCCATATTAGAATGCAATTTACCATTAATTACAAATGATGGCGTTGACTGTATATTATCTTCAACAGAGTTTACCCTATACGCCTCCACTAATGCCCTCGCATTAGCTGTATCTTGTAAGCAAACTTCCAAATCTTCATTTGTTAAACCAGAGGTTTTACCAATTCTTTTCAACTTATCAACTACTTCTGCTACTTCCCCTGTTACCCACTCAGACTGTTTTTCAAAAATCATATCTATCAACCCAAAATAGCTTTTTGATCCACCGCAACGGGCCACCATTCCAGCCCATAGTCCATATTTATCAAAATAAACTTCTCTAAAAATAAACTTCACTTTTCCAGTATTAATATATTCCTTTTTTAACTTTAGAAAATTTTCTAAATGAAAATCTTTACAATGTGGGCATGTAAAAGACGCGTATTCGACTATAGTTACAGGTGCATTAACATCTCCAAGAATCATTTCTTCAAGATCTACTCCTATAACAGAACTCGAATCACTAGTTGCCGCCTCAGCATATAAGCTAACTTTATTTAGACCCACTAAGTAAGTGAAAGCACCAAAAACTATAAATAAAGAAGCCAAAAGGCTAAAAAATATCCTATGATTCATTAACAGAAATCCTTACATTTATTTTCTACTTAATAGTACATTTTTACCAAGCTCTTGCAACGCCTTTCGCAGATCCTCATTCGATATTGGACTTGAAATTTCTTCTGAAGACTCCAGAACCTTCGGGTCTATTATTTCATCTTTTATGTTTTTTCTAATTACTTCACTCTTAAAACCCTCAAAAGATCCCGTTTGGGTAATTCGAACTTTACTAATAGCTGAGTAGCCATAAACTGAATTAACTTTTTCTCGAATTTCTTGTAACATGGTCTGCAAGATAGGTGCATAAGCACCCAAACATAAAACTGTCAAAGTAGAACCTAAACCTTGTTGATCAGACCCAATCTTAATCGGTTTTGCAATTAAACTAATATCCTCTCCAACGATTTCCCGCCAATGAGTTAAAACCCGCGTTACGGTAAATCCTCGTTTTTCAACAACATTTTTAGTTTGATAACCAAGTAGGCTCGATATAGCTTTAAACCCACTTTTACGTTTAAAAGATGTTTGGACTTTTGTTTTTAAATGTTTTTTGGGCATATCTTTATTTCTTATTTTTACAAACGGATTAGTTTATAATACAACTTATTAGCGTCATCTTATAGGGTAAAGTTTTTGAGAGTTAATGTGAGTTCATCTAAACTCCTAAGTTGGTACGATATTAACGCAAGGGAGATGCCTTGGAGAATACCACCTCACGAAAGTAAAAGTGGGAAAAAGCCTGACCCATACAAAATATGGTTAAGCGAAATTATGCTACAACAAACCACTGTAGCAACAGTAAAAAGTTATTTTATCAAATTTATTACTTTATGGCCGACTATTTTTGACTTAGCCAAAGCCAATGATAACGACGTAATGGCAGCTTGGGCAGGCTTAGGTTACTATGCCAGAGCCCGAAACCTTTTAAAATGTTCACGAATAATTGTAACTGATTTTGAGGGCGTATTTCCTACTAGTTTAAAGGAACTACAAATGCTGCCTGGTGTGGGTCCGTATACATCTGCTGCGATTGCAGCAATCGCGTTTAACCTTTCTGAAACCGTAATGGATGGAAATGTCGAACGAGTCATGGCAAGAATATATGCTATCAAAAAACCACTGCCTAGCTCAAAACCAGAATTATATGAAGGGGCGAAAAAAATTACTCCCAAACAGAGACCTGGGGATTTCGCTCAGGCCGTGATGGATTTAGGTTCAACAGTTTGTTTGCCTAGGAACCCTAAATGTCACATATGCCCTTGGGAAACTAACTGTCTCGCAAACCAAAACGATATTGCAGAAAAGTTACCTATAAAGCTAAAAAAACCACCTAAGCCAATGCGTTATGGAATTATTTATGTGGTTAATCGTGAGGATGGTGCATGGCTATTAGAACGCCGTGAAACAAAGGGTCTGCTCGGAGGTATGCTTGGTTGGCCCACTTCTGAATGGTCAGAAAAAGCAACTGAAGATGCGCCTATTACTACAAAATGGGTTACCAGCACTCAGTCAGTGCATCATATATTTACTCACTTTAAACTTAATTTAATTGTTAAAATTGCTTGCAGCCCAACACATGTAAAACCAAAATCAAATAAATTCAATTTTCAAAGTGATTTTGTTATATCAGACCTTCCAAAACTAATGCAAAAAGTTTTTGCTGTTGCACTTATAGAAATCAAAAAAAACCCCGCTTTAAAAAAAGCGGGGCAGTAATTGCAGCAATTAAATTGCTACATAGGCGACCTTTAAGGTTTAGACCATTTCTGATCTTATCTGTTGACGAAGTATATCAATGGGTATGCGCTTACCGTCTCGCTTATAACACCAATAACTCCAGCCATTACAACTGGGCGCACCTTCCATAGCAGCCCCAACCTGATGAATGGACCCTTTTATGTCATTTCCAATTAAAGTCCCATCCACCCTAATTTTTGCCTTATGTCGGCCATTTAAACTCCATAAATCTTCGCCAGGGTTAAGCATTCCACGCTCAACAAGTTGACCAAATGGAACTCTCGGCTCACTTCTCTTTGACAAAGTTACTTCTAAGGATGACCTATCAAATTTTCTTATGTTTTTAATCCGTTCTTTTGCCACTTTGATATATGCTGGCTCTCTTTCAATTCCAATAAAGTCGCGGCCTAGTTTTTTAGCTACTGCGCCAGTGGTCCCAGTTCCAAAGAAAGGATCAAGAACTACATCATTAGGTTTTGTTGTCGCGACAATTATACGGTGTAACAAGCTTTCTGGTTTTTGAGTAGGATGCGCTTTATCGCCTTTTTCATCTTTTAATCTCTCATGCCCAGTACATATTGGTAAGACCCAGTCAGAACGCATCTGAATACCATCATTAAGTGATTTTAGAGCATCATAGTTAAAAGTATATTTACTTTCCTCAGACTTAGAAGCCCATATCAGAGTTTCATGAGCATTAGTTAATCGCATGCCGCGAAAGTTTGGCATTGGGTTTGATTTTCGCCATACAACATCGTTAAGTATCCAGAAACCTTGATTTTGTATTTCACTCCCAACACGGAAAATGTTGTGATAACTTCCCACAACCCATATTGCACCATTTGGTTTTAAAATTCTTCTGGCCGCTGATAGCCAGTTTTTAGTAAAAGTATCGTATAGAGCAAAACTAGAAAATTTATCCCAATCATTATCTACGGCATCTACTTTTGAATTATCTGGTCTATGTAGATCCCCACGAAGTTGTAAATTATAGGGTGGGTCTGCAAATATCAAATCTATCGAGTCGGCAGGAAGACTGTTCATTGCCTCGATGCAATCAGTTTCCATAATTGTGTTAAGTGGAAGAGCTTCTCGTACCACTGTTGTCATTTTTCCCATTTTCTGCCTCAATTGTACGCTTGTTGCGTCTCTAATTAATTTAGGGTCAAAATGATTCAAACAGGAATCTTTGTCAAAAACTATTTTTAATCAATAGGTTACAAATTACTCTTGATACAATATATTGTGTACGGGGCGAAACGAAACCCTATGATGTGGTGTCACCCCACATTTTTTTAAAGCAAAAATGTGGGCTTTTGTTGGATACCCAACGTTTTTTTCCCACCCATATTCAGGATAGTGTTGCGCTAAATCCACCATATAATTATCTCGACTAACCTTAGCTACGATCGATGCAGCCGAAATAGACAGTGATTTACTATCTCCTTTAACCACTGCCAGTGCAGGAATCTGTAGTTTTTCAGGAACCTTGTTCCCATCAATCAAAGCATATTGCGGTTCATCTGGTAGACCATTAATCGCCCTACACATCGCCAAATGTGAAGCATGATAAATATTTAAATTATCTATCTCTATTACAGAGGCTTCTCCAATAGAGTGGATCGATGTTTCTAGTATCTGAACAAACAACTCTTCCCTTCGTTTCTTGGATAATTTTTTTGAATCATTTAAACCAACAGGAATATTATTTTTATCTAAAATAACCGCTGCAGCAACTACTGGTCCAGCAAGAGGCCCTCGTCCAACTTCGTCTACGCCAGCAACGGTTAAATACCCTTCCTCACATAAACGCCTTTCCAAAAGGTAGTCTGGTTGAGGCTTTAAGTGTTGATACTGTTCTTTTATCATATCTAGTACTCTACATATAATTTAAAAAATATCTTACAATCTAACACTCCTTTTAACACTCTTGATGACCACAGGTAAGGATCCTTTATGTTAAGTACTTTAATAAAGTCTGAAAGGTAATCCAGCTGACACAACTAGGGATTATCTTTAATTGACAATCTACTTTAGTAAAATAATATTATAATATGGAAAATTCTTACTTTTTTGGTTACGGCTCCCTATTAAATATAAATACACATACCTATCGATCGCATGAGCGAGCATATATAACCGGTTGGCAGCGGCGTTGGTCCCATACCATATTCAGAGACATTCCATATCTATCTGTATATCCAGTAGTTGGTGGAAAAATACATGGCTTGGTGGCTTTGGTACCAAATAACGATTGGAAAGCCTTAGATGTACGAGAGACTGGGTACAAAAGAAAATACACGAAATGTACTGTCGGTTCAAAGTCGAACAATAACACTCAAATTTACTATGTCCCAACCACTAACCTTACCAAGAAAGATACAAATAAAGGTATACTCTTAAGTTACTTGGACTGCGTCATTCAAGGTTACTTACACCAATTTGGTGAGGAGGTAGCTGCTGAGTTCTTTACTACCACTGACGGTTGGGACGTTTGCGTTACTGACGATAGGTTGAAACCAATATACCCAAGATCTGTCAACCTAACTGCATCTGAGAGAGCATTTGTAGATCATCATCTGTTAAAAAAAAAAAAAGCTCTTTAAAATATTGAGAATGGTATAAAAACTTAGCTTCCCTACGAATCTATTTTTTGA
>CAJIZW010000059.1 GCA_905181985.1 uncultured Paracoccaceae bacterium
CTTGGGAAGTGACTATTATCTCCGGAGAAAGACTAGAGTCTCTAAAAAAATTAACAACTAAAGCTGGGCTAGATCGCACTCATAAACCAGATATAAATTTCCCTTTGGCGTATGAGGGTGTTTACAGGCAAAGGCGACGAGAGTGTGCTGAACAATTATACAGTTCAATTGGAATTAATATTAGTGATAGAGATGCGTCGTTTAAACAAACGCTAAGGAATTATGAATTTTTTGATGCTCCCTGTGTTATGATAGTAACGTCTCCAGTAGGTCTTGGCTCTTATGGATTACTTGACTGCGGGGCGTTTATAACAGCACTTACTCTTGCCGCCACAGCAACAGGGGTAGCCTCAATACCTCAGGCAGCAATAGCGGGGTTAGCTCCTGTGGTTCGGGAGTTTTTAGGGTTATCATCTACACGCAATATTGTATGCGCAGTGTCTTTCGGTTACCCTGATACGAATAGTCCTGTTAATAATTTTCGAACAACTCGAGCTACTATGCAAGACGTAGTAAAAGGAAATTTTAGCTAAAAGGAGAAAAAGTTGGATCATTATCTTAAAGCATCAACTCAAACTTGTATCTGGGGTTATTTTGATGCGCTTTGCGAACCTGTTCTTACTATTAATAGTGGTGACGTTGTAACAATAGATAGTGTTAGTGGTGGACCAAACGTCATACCTTCTAACGATTTTTATACTCCACCAGAACTCAAGGAAATACATAGCTTGGGTGTCCCTCAAGTACCCGGACACATATTAACTGGCCCAGTTGCCGTAAAAGGTGCAAAAAAGGGTCAGGTATTAGAGGTAAATATTTTAGAAGTTAATTTACGTCAAGACTGGGGTTATAATTTTATTCGACCATTGTCAGGTGCATTGCCTTATGATTTCAGTGAAGAAATTCATATGAATATACCACTCGATAAAGAAAAAATGATTGCTAATCTTCCTTGGGGACTGGAATTACCGCTTTCACCTTTCTTTGGTGTTATGGGTGTTTCGCCGCCTAAAGGTTGGGGAAGAATTTCTTCAATAATGCCAAGAGCTCATGGTGGAAACATAGATAACAAAGAGTTAGTTCCAGGAACAACACTATATTTACCAATATTTAATGATGGAGCTTGTTTCTCGGTAGGAGATGGGCACGGAGTTCAGGGAGATGGAGAGGTTTGCGTAACTGCAATTGAAACAGCTTTACAAGGTAAATTTCGACTAACGATTAGAGACGATTTAGACTTTATCTACCCCCAGGCTGAAACGCCAACTCACTTCATAACAATGGGGATGGACCCTGACCTCGATGTTTGTTCTGAGATGGCTCTTAGAAATATGATTGACCTTATTAAATTAAAAACAAATATCACCACTGCTGAGGCTTACACTCTGTGCAGTCTTGCCGCTGATTTAAGAGTGACCCAAGTAGTTAATGGGTGCAAAGGTATTCATATGATGATTAAAAAAGATTATACTCAATAAGGGTGATTCAATAAGTTTAATTGAAAGGATAAAATAATGGGATTATTCGGTTTGGAAGCATTTTCGCTATCGTTTATACCTTCTTTAGTTAGCAGTGTATGGATTTTAATATTTGGTGCATTTGACATACCCCCTGAGAACAAAGCAAGTGCTGCTGAGGCCCTAATTCAAGGAACGCTATCAGCCATTAGAGCCACAAATTCGAAAGTAACCTATGATCCTATTAGACGAGATGTTATTAATGATAAAGTTGTGTTTCCAAACATAGAAATTATTATACCCAGCAACCAGACGGCGTTTAACTATAATCAAGAATGCCGCGGTGATTATTCTGAAAACTTTGTAGATAAGTGTTCAACTAAAGTCTCAATTGAGGCTCTCTCCATGAACAATATAGGACTAAAAGAAAACAGAAAGCAGAATGTTGAGTTAGAGATAAGTGGGTTCAGCGTAGATCTCAAAAACTTGCTGTCTAACAGTGATAATAGTTCTATGCAGATCTTAGATCCTGTTATTAAGTTAATTGGGGATGGGGTCTTAGAGGGGTCAATAAAGACTGGCGTCGGATATAATCTTGCGCTAGACCAGTTTAGCTTTGAATTGAGTATAGCTTTAAATAAACTTACCTCTATTTCTATCAAAACCAAGCTATCAAATATTAAATATCACAATAATACTTACTCATTTGATTTAGATGAACTTGAGGTTGTTGCTTCTGACGATGGCTTAAGGCCATTTTTGGATTATCAATTACAAAATACAATTGGGTTAGAGCTAAATTCTGGCGTCTTACTTATGGTGACAGCTGGGATTGATGAAGAAAAAAAGGGTTCTTTGAAAGATTTGAAAAATATTAAAGCAATTGCCAACTTTATTGATGGGAAAAACAAAAGGTTACTTTGTAAGCGTAATGAAACTATCCATTTAGATTTCTCTAATCTTGGCGAAGATGGGTATTTAGAAAATCCAATTTCAATGATGGGTGTGTTATGCCAGGAATTTACTAACAGTGCATACTGATTTATTAGTATTTGATGACAACTCTTAAAGATTTTAGGAATTAAGTTTGACCGATTTAAAATTAACAGACGATATACTTGAGGCTGTAAATTCAGGTTTTGAAAAGCAGTTGAATTTTACCAAAGAATTAGTGCGTTTTCCTTCACTCAGGGGGTTTGAAAGCGACGCACAAAATTTTGTTTATAAAGCTTTAAAGGAACGCGGTTATGAAATGGATCGCTGGGCTATTGATATTAAAGACATAGAAGGACACCCAGGGTTCTCACCAGTAAATGTAGATTACTCTAACGCCGTTAATGTGGTTGGGACGCATACCCCAAATATTGATAGTGGGAAGTCTTTGATTTTAAATGCCCATATAGATGTCGTCCCTGAAGGCCCTCTTAGTATGTGGAAAGGTAGTCCTTATAACCCTACTATTGATGGCGATTGGATGTATGGCCGTGGAGCTGCTGATATGAAGGCTGGGCTTGCTGCAAATATATTTGCTTTAGATGCACTACGCTCACTTGGTTACCAACCTGCCGGAAAAGTTTTTTTACAATCTGTTGTCGAAGAAGAGTGTACCGGGAATGGCGCCCTTTCATGCCTAGTGAGAGGCTACCGTGCTGATGCAGCAATAATACCTGAACCAGAAGATGATAAACTAATACGAGCAAATACTGGGGTCCTATGGTTTAAGGTTAAAGTTCAGGGAATCCCCGTTCATGTTCGGGAAGCTGCTTCGGGCCAAAATGCTATAGAGGCGTGTTTTCCAATTATAAGTGCTTTGCGTGAGTTAGAAGAGAAATGGAATTTAGAAAAGAAGCGACATAGATATTTTGAAGACTTAGATCACCCAATTAATTTTAATGTGGGTAAAATAGAGGGAGGCGATTGGGCGTCCTCTGTTCCAGCTAGCTGTACGTTTGATTGCAGAATGGCAATATATCCAGGTTGGAACCCAAAAGAGAAAGCTTTGGAGATTGAAGAGTGTATACGCGGCGCATCCAGCAGATCTGTGTTTTTAACTAATAACCTGCCAGAAGTTGAGTGGAATGGCTTTTTTGCCGAAGGTTATGTCTTAGAGGAAGGTTCAGAGGCTGAAATGGTACTGGGAAGAGCCCACATGAATGCCTATAACAAACCTCTCGAAACTATGGTGACCCCAGGTTACTTAGATGCCAGAGTTTTTGTGCTGTACGATGATTGCCCCTGCTTAGTTTATGGGCCTTATTCAGAAAATATTCATGGCTTTGATGAGCGTGTTAGTTTAAGTTCTGTTAAAAAAATAACTAGTTCAATAGCTCTTTTTATTGCTGACTGGTGTGGGTTAGAAAAAATTTAAACCTTTTATAACAACTATTTAAGGATGTATCTTAACGTAACAGAAAGCCTCTCTTGTTAAGAAATTCTTTCATGTGAGCTCTAGATTCTTTTGAAAGTTTATCAGACATCTGTTCACTCCATACAGATACTTTGTTATTAAGGGATCTGCTCTCATAATACCTGTTAAGCTCATTATCATATTTCTTTATCAAATCGTCCTCAGACATCGCGTCATAGAAGTTTTCTTTTACTAAAACTTCTAGTGGAAGCCGAGGTTTTATTTCGGGGTTTTGAGCTGGGAAACCGATACACAGCCCAAATACAGGGTATACATTCTCTGGTAACCTTAGGATTTCACAAACCTTCGCCGGATTATTCCGAAGAGCTCCTATATAACATATTCCCAACCCTGAGGATTCTGAGGCTATAACAATATTTTGAGCAACTAAGGCCACATCCACTGTAGCAATAATGAAGTGTTCTGTGAGACCCCTTATTGGGGTTTCATCATACATTTCACAACATCTTGAGGCTCTGTTTAAATCCGCACAAAATACTAAAAATTCAGGAGCATCTTTTATATATGCTTGCCCACCTCCCACTTCACATAATTCCTCACGTAATTTGGGATCAGTAACTCTAATTATTGATGACGCTTGAATCAAACTTGAAGTCGCTGCCGCTTGACCAGCCGATAGAATACCCATTAATAATTCTTCAGAGATTTTTTCATCCTTAAATGACCTAATTGATCTATGCGAACGAAGTAATTCAATAACACTAGTCATCAGTATCTTACCTTTCAGAGTATATTTTCAAAAAAAACTTTGCTTTTCATGTTCTCCAACCCTTATTCAGTTAAAAAACGTATTTATTCACTTACTCTCTTTATAGCTTAATATATTCATTTAAAAGAACACTTGTAAAAATTCTTAATTATTGTCAGAAACTTTAGTATATTTTTGAGATCAGGTCATGTCAGATAGTAAACAACATCAAATTATAACTTCGTGGGAAGAAAACCTTTTCAATGCCTTAAAACAGGCTGGGGTAAAACAACTCCCTTATGTTCCTGATGCAGGGCACTCAAAAGTTATTGATATGGCTCATAAAGATCCTGATATCAGACCCGTGGTACTAACTACTGAAGAAGAAGGTGTTGCACTATGTTGCGGTGCTTGGCTTGGTGGAGAGAAGTCTGTTTTATTAATGCAAAGTAGTGGCGTTGGGAATTGTATTAATATGCTCTCCCTAATAAGTAACTGTAATTTTCCATTTGTTACAATAATTACTATGCGAGGAGAGTTTGGTGAATTTAACTCTTGGCAGGTTCCAATGAGCTCGGCGACTCAGGGAAGTCTTGAGTTAATGGGATTGAACGTACAAAGGGTAGAAGAAAGAGATGATGTTGGCCCAACCGTGGCGGCAGCGTTATATTCCGCATACTCAAGTGATCAAAGGATAGCGATACTATTATCCCAAAAACTAATTGGCAGCAAAAAGTGGTAATTAATGACAGTTGAAAAACTAAATCGTAGAGAAGTTGTAAAAAAACTAATCTCTAATAGGGCTAATCTACTTATTATATCTGGTCTTGGTTCGCCAACGTATGATCTGCATGACGCTGGCGACAATAATCAGAATTTTTATCTATGGGGCGCTATGGGAGGCGCTGCTATGATGGGTCTAGGGCTCGCACTTTCTCAACCAGAGAAATCAGTGCTTGTTGTTACAGGAGACGGCGAACAACTAATGGGAATTGGAGCGCTTGCTACAATTTCTGTTCAAATGCCAAAAAACCTTACTATAGCTGTGTTAGATAATGAACATTTTGGAGAGACAGGAATGCAAAAAAGTCATACAGGTTATGGTGTTGATTTAGTTGGCATTGCCCATTCGTCAGGCTTCCCTATTTCACAAGAATTAACAAATATGTCCGACATTGAAGTAGCTAGAGATGACATACTTCTGAATAACGGTCCAATGTTTTTAAATATAAAAATCAATAGTCAATCACCCGATAGAAGTCTTCCAACCTTAGATGGAGTGGAATTGAAAAATCGGTTTCGTACTTCATTAAAATCACAATAAAAAATTAGAAAGGGTTTTTTTGTCGAGAAAATCCGCAGTTTTTAGCATTACAATGGGTGCGTTTTTAATTAGCCTTGTTGGAGTAATTATGCGTATTTTAGACACTCAAGATGTCTTGCTAATTTTATTTTATCGTTCAATTGGCTTAAGTGCGATGGTTGCTCTTTTTACCTGTTTAAGAAGACGCCAGTCTCTCCCAAACTTTATTAAAGGATTAGACTCTAAAGACCTTATTGTTGGAATTTTTCTGTCTATCTCCTTCTCAGGATATGTATTTTCAATGATATACACGTCTGTCGCGTCAACTTTATTTATCCTATCATCTGGACCTTTTTTTACCGCTATCATTTCACTTGTTTGGATCAAAGAGAAACCAACCCCTATAACCTGGTTTGCTATGGTCTTCGCCGTTACAGGAATGCTTGTAATGCTTAAAAATGGATTAGAGGCAGGAAATATAATAGGTAACTTGGGTGCACTGGCAACGACTATAAGTTTCTCGGTGATGCTCGTTTATATTAGGAAAAGTGAAAAAGATGATGTTCTTGGTGGAACTTTCCTAGGATCACTTTTGTGTTGTGTCTTTGCATTACTCATTGCCGTTTCATTAAACAAGAATATCGTAATTTCATTTAGGGATACCTGGATTATTTTGAGTATGGGAGCTTTTACAATTGGTCTTGGAATGTCACTAATACTTTGGAGTGCTTCTCACTTGCCAGCTCCAGAGGTCAGTTTGTTCATGCTAACTGAGAGCATTCTTGGCCCAATATGGCCATGGTTATTTTTAGGAGAAATGATTACTTTTATGGAACTTATGGGTGGTTTATTGATTCTCCTGTCACTGTTAATACTATTTTTATTTGGTGGAAGAACAAAAACTCCATTTAAAGAGTAGCAATTTTCTTTTTTGGAAGAGATGTTACTATTATTCCAATCGTAAGGGTCAATAAAGCTATCCATCCAATGGGTTTTAAAATTTCATCTAAAAATAAGATACCTAAAACTGTACCAACCCCAGGAACAGCAGCCATCATTGTTGATGTAGTATTAGAGCCAATAGTTCTGGCTGCATACCCGATAAGGAGTAACCCGAGAAGTGTTGGCACTAAACCCTGAAAAAAAGACTGCAAAAGAATTTCATTGTTACTTGCTAAGGGAATACCTGTTGGCAGAAAGAAATACCATATCGGTATGTAATAGAGCCCATTAATTACAGAGCCACTTAATAGGATGTGCATTGCCTTAAGGTTCCATACCGGGTTGCAAAAAACATAAATTGTAAAAAACATACCCCCAATGACAAACAAAATATCACCCAACCAACTATCAGAAAAACTAACTTCCTGAGATGAAAAAGACAAAAAACCACACGAAATTAAAATAACGACTGATCCAATTTTTTGTATGTTTGTTATTTTATGTTTAAGATAAAAGTATCCTAATACTAACGACATTATAGGCAAAAGCCCATTCATGAAAGCCCCACCATGAGCCACAGGCGCCAATTTAAACCCTCCAAATACTGCAAATAAATAAACGGGGCCCAATATAAAGCTAAGCAAAAAAATACGTACAAGGCTAAGTGTTTTCCAAGGCTTATAATAAATTACAAGGGGTAACGCGATACATCCAGACAGACCATAACGCATCGCAGCTAAATCATAAATTGTAAGTGCAGAAGTTGCGCCCGCCCTGCTAACGACCAGCCAACTTGACCAGACAAATATTACCATCGTAGCTGCAAGAAAGCCGCTAACCATTTTTGTCATGGGTTGTTTTGAAGTATTTTTTTCCATAAAAATTAACGCTTATAAAAAGTGCTATACTGCTCAATGTTGACTTGATAATGTAATACCATTGAAGTCAATGAGTGAAAAAATTTAACTGCGCGCCAAGATTAAACTGGAAAGCCAGTCAGGGTCCATTTCCGGAACAGAAGATAAAAGTAACTCAGTATATTCTGGATGAGGTGGTGAAAATATTTTACTTTTCAATCCCTGCTCTATTACCTTACCTTGAAACATTACCACAACTTCGTCTGAGATAGCTTTAACAGTCGAAATGTCATGAGTAATAAATATGTAAGTAATACCCATTTCTTTTTGTAGCTTCATTAAGAGCTTCAATATTCCTTCTTGGACAATTTGATCTAACGCAGATGTTACCTCATCACAAATGATAACCTCCGGATCAGCTGCAATGGCCCGTGCAATACAAATTCGTTGCTTTTGACCGCCAGATAATTCACCAGGAAGCCTGTCAATAAATGTTTCATCAAGTTCAATTAACTCAAGCAACTCTATTGTTCTTCTCTCTTTTTCATTTGCCTTGAGGTTGAGATAAAACTCAAGAGGTCTTCCAATAATCTCACCAACTGTCTGTCTAGGGTTCATAGCAGTGTCTGCCATTTGGTAAATCATTTGTATTTGTCGTTTTTGATCTTTTGAACGGCCTCGTAATGTTTTAGATAACTCGATATTGTTAAATAATATTTGACCATTTTGTTGAGGTAAAAGACCAGTAATTACACGCGCGGCGGTCGATTTTCCAGATCCAGACTCACCAACTACGGCCAATGTCTTACCTCTAGAAACATTAATGGAAACGTCATCTAAAACCCTAATACCACTACCATAACTGGCGTTGATATTTTTTAGTGATAGAATTATATCATCACTTTTTTCTTCTTCCTTGTTAATCGATCGAACTGACCATAATGATTTTGTATACTCTTTTTCAGGCGCGTCTAACATGACACGAGTATTGGCCTGTTCTACTTCTTCGCCATATCTCAAAACCTTTATAAAATCAGCCATTTGAGCTACTACAGCCAAGTCATGAGTAATATAAATTGCCGCAGTATTAAACTCTTTGACGATATCCTTCATGGCAGCTAGAACTTCGACTTGTGTTGTTACGTCTAGTGCAGTGGTTGGTTCATCAAAGATAATTAAATCCGGTCTGGGAGACATCGCCATCGCAGTCATTACTCGCTGAAGCTGTCCGCCTGATACTTGGTGGGGATACCGATCTCCAATAGTATTATGTTCTGGTAATTGAAGAGTTTTAAACAACTCACGCGCGTCTTCTTTAGCTGATTTTTCATCTGAAATCTTTGCTCTTATTTTTGCAGCAGTTGCTTGATTAATTAACCTGTGAGCCGGATTAAACGATGCAGCTGCAGATTGTGCCACATACGTAATTTGTGTTCCCCATAATTTTCGTTTTTTTTGTTCAGACATTCCTATCAATTCTTGTCCATCAAATGAAATACTACCTCCAGTGATCCTGCATCCAGGTTGGGTGTAACCCATAGCAGCGAGCCCTAATGTGGATTTACCAGCACCAGACTCTCCAATCAAACCCATCACTTCGCCTCTCTGAAGCGTTACATCTATTCCTTTTATAATTGGATGCCAGAATTCATCAGAAAAACCTTCAATTTTCAAATCCTTTATTTCTAACAAGGATTTATTTTTTACAGTTTTCTTATTGTTCATCGCGCAAGCCACTTGTTTTTTGAAGGAACCAATCCACTACGAAATTCACAGCTACTGTCAACAAAGCGATTGCCCCAGCTGGAAGCAAAGGTGTTAGGCCAGCTTTCATGTCATATTGGGCAAACATGATAAGTGACGCATTTTCTCGTACCATTGAGCCCCAATCAGCGGTTGGTGGTTGAATTCCAACACCAAGAAAAGATAAAGCAGCTA
>CAJIZW010000060.1 GCA_905181985.1 uncultured Paracoccaceae bacterium
ATTCCCCCTGTATCACAAACAAACCCTGAGGTTGGGAGAGTGGCCTCTCCTGGGTGTTCAAAAACAATTTTAGGATTCTTTCGTTCACCTAGAGCTTCCCAAATTGCCTTACCAAAAGCTCTAACCCCAGACATCCAAGCTTTATAATCTGGCGATGTTGTGTTTGGCATTGGGCCCCAATGGGTGAAATCATTTCTATTAATCACACCAACAGCACCCTTATCTAAACAAAACTGCCGTTTATCCTCACTTGAGATAACAGCTATAGGTTTACCGCCAAGTGCTGAGACAATCTGAAGTGCCATTGCCCCTAAGCCCCCTGCAGCTCCCCAAACTAAAACAGCATCACCAGGCTCTACAATGTTTGGTGACCACCCCATAAGTTGCCTATAAGCGGTGGAAGCACAAAGCATATAGCATCCGGCTTCTTCCCAGCTGAGGTGTTTTGGTTTCTTCTTGATTTGATGTGATTGTGCTCGAGCAAATTGACAATATGACCCGTAGTTAGTTTGGTAACCCCAGATTCTTACTGAAGGTGCAAGCATTGGGTCTTTTCCAGAAAGAACCCAAGGATCTTCTGGCTCCCACCAACCACTATGCACAACAACCTCTTCACCAATCTTTACATCATTTACTTCAGATCCAACGGCCCAAACAATCCCTGATGCATCTGATCCGCCGGCATGAAAATCTTCTGGCTCCCCTTTTTTTTGTCGATCAGCGATAACGTCAACTGGGTATCCCAAGCCAGCCCATACGTTGTTATAATTTATTCCAGTTGCCATTACATAAACTAAAACATCTTTTGCTCCTAGTTCAGGAGTGTTAATTACTTCGCGTTGCCACGATTTTGATGGTTCCCCGAACCTATCTTGCCTAACAGTAAAAGCGTGCATTTTAGGTGGTACTTCGCCTAATGGCGGCATCTCTCCAAGAGAGTAAAGTTCTTTTTTAGACACTGGTATGTTTCCTTTATTACTAATTAAGTTTTTATGATTCCTATTTGTCAGACATTTGAATATTAAACAACAAAATTTTTATAGGATGATAATTTTGATATTTTATAAGTGACTATTTTTAAGATATTTAATTAATTTTTTATTCTAAAAGTTTTTATAAAAACTGTTTTGTAAAATCTATAATTTCATTAAGAGCATTTTTAAATTCTGCATCATTTACTGTCATTGCAATTCGAACATACCCTATAGCAGACTTTCCAAAAATTTCTCCTGGCATGACTGCAATATGCTTTTTTGCAAGTAATAAACTTGAAAATTGTTTTCCTGTAAGACCTGTTTTGCGAACATCTAACAGTAAATACATTGCCCCTGTGGGGGGCACTAGTGTTAAAAGGTTTTGCTTAGAGAATATCTGAGTTGCTAAATCTCGCCTACGTTTGAAGGGAGTTGCTATTTCATTTTCAAACTTTTTGCCAAGACTTAACCCGTGCAGAGCTGCATCTTGAATAAAACCGGGTACGCCGTATGTCGTATGAGTTGCAAAATTAATCAGGTGATCTATAAATTCTTCAGGGGCTACTGCCCAACCAATTCTACTCCCAGTCATAGCATGACTTTTTGACATTGAACCTATAACGATTGTTCTCTCAGACATTCCTTCAATAGATCTGGGAGAAATATGGGTGCCCTCCCAAACCTGAGTATCGTAAACCTCATCAGAAATTAACCATAGATTGTTTTTCTTACACGCTAGTGAAATGTCTTCTAAAGTGTCTCTAGTATACACGACACCTGTAGGGTTATTAGGTGAGTTTATCAGTAATGATTTTGCCCCGTCTGATGCAGTGTCGATAGCCTCTCCTGATAACTGAAAATTTTCCTCTGGCCTTGCTTTTATAACTTTAGGTTTGGCACCGGCTCCTGCAATTGTACCTGGATAAGTTGCATAGTAGGGGTCACAATAAAGTGCTACGTCTCCTGGATTGCAAACACCCAAATGTGCAGCAAATAGTGCAGACTGCCCTCCAGGTGTAATTATTACGTTTTTGTATGTTGTGGGAATGCCTGTTCTCTTTGTTACCCTGTAAGCTATTGCTTCACGCAAATTTTTATTTCCACTAACTGGTGCATAACCAGTGTTTCCACTAATTGCTGATTTATTTAAAGCATCAAGAATTCTTGGATCTGTCCTAATGTCGTGCTCACCTATTGTTAATTCAGTAATTTTCTGCCCTGAATTTTTAAGCTCTCTAACTTCATCTAATAACTCCCAGTCATTTGCGCTTAATAATGTAAGCTCTTTTATACGAGTGGAGGGTTGTGATTTAATCAATGCTCTAGCTCCTGTTACAAAGATATTTTAAATGTGGGAGTATCAAACACTAAACCATTCTCAATTCAATGTTACTGAGGCCTTTTTTTTCAATTTCTAACTTGATTGGTATTTAATTCACTTCAATAGAGGTTTAATTTTTATAAAATTGATGTAAGAGAACTTATCTTAGCGTTTTCGTGATAACCACTGTATTAATTATTCAAAGTATAGAAACAATGCCTAACATAAAAATTTATAACTCAATCTCAAGAAAAAAAGAGGATTTTTTACCTTTAGATCCCCAAAATGTTAGGATGTACGTTTGCGGTCCTACTGTTTACGACCGAGCTCATTTAGGAAATGCAAGACCAGTTGTCGTTTTTGACACCCTTTTTAGGTTGTTGATAGAGGAGTATGGGGAAGACAGTGTCACTTATGTTAGAAACTTTACTGACATAGATGATAAAATAAATTTACGTGCAAAATCACTAGGTATTAAAATCTCTGAAATTACAGATCAAACTATAGATTGGTTTATGGAAGATATGGGCCATTTAAATTCTCTGGTTCCATCAGTCATGCCACGCGCCACTCAATTTGTTGATAAAATGATACAAATGATTGAGGGCCTTATTAAAACAAAAAATGCGTACTTTAATGAGGGTCATGTTTTGTTCAGAGTTAGATCGTACGAACACTACGGTAGCCTTTCTGGCCGATCTTTAGATGATATGATAGCTGGTGCGAGGGTAGAAGTGGCGCCTTTTAAGGAGGACCCTTTAGACTTTGTTTTGTGGAAGCCATCTACTGATGATCTTCCCGGTTGGGAGTCCCCATGGGGAAGGGGAAGACCAGGTTGGCACATTGAATGTTCCGCCATGGCAAAGGAATTATTAGGTGGTAGTTTTGATATTCACTGTGGTGGAAGCGATCTTAAGTTCCCTCACCATGAAAATGAAATTGCTCAATCTAATTGTGCACACCCAAATGAAAGTTTTGCAACCTACTGGATGCATAATGAGATGCTAAAAGTAAACGGCAAAAAAATGTCAAAAAGTTTATCAAATTTTTATACTGTTAATGATTTGTTGCAATGTAATATCTCAGGTGAAGTAATTAGGTTTATTTTACTTAACACTCATTATAGAAAGCCTTTAGATTGGACAGAAAACCGAGTTAATGACGCGAAAAATATACTCAAAAAGTGGCGGTCTCAAACATTAAATGTCAACCCTGGCGTTGTTGACAGAAGGGTTATTGAAGCGTTGTCTGATGACTTGAACACTGTTGCTGCAATTAGTGTTTTACATAAAATTTTCAACCAACGTGATTACTCAACTTTATTAGCTTCAGCTAGATTTATTGGTTTACTTGCAGAAACATCAATTAATGAAGAGGAAAATGAATTTGATCGAAAAATATTAGATAAAGTTTTAGTAATACTATCAGACAAGAGGTTAACTGCACTTGAGGAAAAAAACTACGAAGATGTGGATATATATAAAAGTAGAATTATTAAAACCGGTATTGATGTGCAAATATCCAAGGATACAATTAAATTAGTACCTAATAGTTCGTTTGATCGAGTTGCTTTAAGGGGATTAGTAGATGAATAAAGAACGGTTATATATTTATGATACCACTCTTCGTGATGGACAGCAGACGCACGGAATCCAATTTTCAACTGACGACAAGATAAACATATCAAAACTAATTGATATGCTTGGAGTAGATTTTATTGAGGGAGGTTGGCCTGGAGCCAATCCCACAGACAGTGATTTTTTTGCTTCTGTGCCAAAAGTAAATGCGA
>CAJIZW010000061.1 GCA_905181985.1 uncultured Paracoccaceae bacterium
TCACTTTCTGCCCCTAAACGGTCCAAATCTACTGTTTCATAGGGAATTCCTAGCTCCTCAGCCGTTTGCTTTAGTCGAGAGATCATTTCTGGGTGGTGGTTCCAACCTAATATTTTCTCAAAGCCTCTTTGCTGAACCGCTGCCCGCATTTGAAAGGCTGATTGGTGACCTGCTCCAATCATTCCTAAAACTTTTGAATCTTGTCTAGCTAAATGATTTATAGAAATTGATGATGCCGCAGCAGTCCTAAAAGCCGTTAACAAATTTCCACCTACGATTGCGGAAATTTTACCTGTATTTGCATCAAAAAGGAATATTGTAGATTGGTGGTTTGGTATACCCATACTCTCGTTTTCAGGCCAATATCCACCGGCTTTGAGCCCTAGAGATAAACCCTCCTTATCAAAGCCAGACTTAAACCCGTACAAGGCATTCGAGTATCCTATTGATTCTCTTATCACTGGGAAATTATACGCCTTTTTTTTTGCCATTGCAGAAAAGACATCCTCAACTGCGGAATAACTAGTTTTCAATGATATTAATTCTGAAATTAACTTTTCTGGTACTATATACATTTAATGTTACCCATACATTTTTATAAAAATAACTTTTCAATCAATCTCTATACGAAATACTTTAAATTTCCCAGACTCAAGTAGCTCGTCTCTTTTACTACTATGTAATAAGTTACAGACCTCTTTAGCATCTTGCGCTGAAATGTTTTGATTTGGCTTAAGCATCCCAGCCTGATCTAGGAGGCTGTTAATAGAGTTTTCTGTCTTATCTCCCCAAACCCCATCCAGGGAACCAGGCACAAAGACAGTTTTTTTTAAAAACTTCTGAAGGCAAAGTACACTAGTGTCAGCGTTCGAACTGGAAGCAAAGAAATAGGTATTTATAAACACTATTAATATTAACTTTATGAGCTTATCCAAAAATGTGTCCATAAGTACGAGGAATAGTTTTATCTAAGAATACTCTCTCTGAAATAACATCGTGATCCAACCCAAAGGCTGCTTCCAAACAAGCAGCACAAATAGATCGATAGTCAATAGTAGCATATAAGTCTCGTTTTTCATAAAGGTCTTTGTTAGAGAGACCCGGCCAATTTGCAACAACACTCGAACGATTTATTAACCCCCCTGCAAGCAAACCAACTGATCCATAACCATGATCAGTTCCGGCTGATCCATTCTCTTTTACGGTTCTTCCAAACTCCGTCATTGTTAGTACAATAGTATTTTTCCACTCTTCCTTGAGTTCACTCTTTAATTTCCCAAAGGTTCTGTCAACTAGTGTAAACAACTCAGGGTGATGACCAGTGTCTGTCCCAATTTCAGAGTGATCATCAAACTGAGGAATCTTTACCACAGCAACCCGTGGACCATCTTTTTCACGCATTGCCCGCCCAGCCTCAGCTGCCAAGCTAAGGGGATCACGTGCCTGCGAAACAACACCCATCTTCATAGAGTTTTTAGTTAATTTTCCAATTACTTTTGCGGCGTTATTAAGATGAGTGCTCTGAATTAATCTTAAAGTTTCAGAGGAAGGTAAACGAGAGTGTTTTATACGAGCAGGGTAAAAATTGTCTAAATCATTAGCACCTCTTATTATCAAAGGGGTTTCTAATGACATTGCTTTCCCTGCTGTTTTTGCAATGTCCATCGCTCTACCGAGCCAACCTGTTTTTATGGAAAAGGGTGTCAGCATACCCCCCTGTAATACATTTTGACCCTCAAAATGTGATCTTCCGACGTAAGGAAAAGAAGTTGCATGAATAATAGATGCTTCATCATTTAATAGCATTGACGAAAAGTTCTTAAAATTTGGGTGTATCCCAAAGAGAGGATTTAATTTTAAGGGATTTGATGCCACCAATGCTCTTCTTTGTTTAAATAGATTGTCATCTCCAATGGGTGGAACTGCAAGCAATCCATCCATACCACCTTCCAACAAAACTACGACTATTCTTCCCTTAATAGCATTCTTTGTAAAACCGTGCACTGGATAACCAGATAAAAATAAACCAGCCCCTGTTCCTGAAAGAAAGTGTCTACGCGTTAACATTAAACCTCCATAAAATCAGGGCTACAAAGAGCCACTATAAATTTGTCTCTCATGTTTGATGCCTTATCAATAGCTATTTTTGTATTGTCAGAAAAATCTAGTAGTTCAGCAATTTCTTCTCCCTGTCTATCAGGTTGAAAAGAGTAGATCCTTGATGCAACTTTAATTCTACGATCAAAATGTTCTGTTGAAACCCAGTCATCTTTTCTTTCAGAATAACCATCAGGCTGCCGCGACTCCCAAAAACTATTACCAAGTTCTTCCAAAATTTTCTTTGGCTCATAATTTAATTTACTTGGAACCGCTTTGTAAAAAGAAGCATTACCGTCTTCAAAACCAGGGAGGAAACTTGACCCAGAAAAGCGAATAGCTTGAAACATCCAGGTAGACGGCCAAAGGAACTTTCTTTCTTTAGAGCGGGCTGTAACGTTAAGAACCTCTTTATGAATCTCTTCCAGGTTGCCTTTGGAATCCTTCCAAACATTATAAATAAAATCTATTTCACTTTGGTTAACTGATTCACCAATAAAGTGAATTGCTAACTTTTTTGATAGATGGCGCGCCGTAAAATCATCATTAGCTAACATGTCTGTTAATTGCCTTAAGGATTTTTTACCTGAACGAAATTTGTTATCTAAAACTATCTTACGCCCTGGCTCTGCTCGATCTTTGAAGTACGGCTCATAGATGAATTTTCCTAGTGACCCAATTGCTGGATTGTCCCGTCTCCGTTCTCTGTAAAATTTACGAATAACAGAGTCAGTGTTCGCCCCCCAACCTGCTAATATCTTAGCGGAATTACGAATATCATCCTCAGTATACATTCTCTCTGGAGAAACGGAGTGTAACTCAAGCAGTTCACGCGCAAGATTGTCATTGAGGCCCTGCGTTTTTCCATTTCTTCGCGCCCATCTAGCGGACTCCGATCTCTCCCCAACACTTTCAGCGTTATCCAAGTAATCTAACATCCCAACATGAGTAGTGACTTTGTATAAAAGTTCGTCAAAGGATGCGTTCAAATTTCCATAGATAACTCTATAAATAAAATCACCGATAATATAGTTCCGACGACCACCACCTCCAACAGTAAAGTGATTTGTCCAAAAATGGGTTAATCTTTGCTTAACCATATCATCGCCGTATATCGCCGAGTTCCAAAACTTATATACATCAAATAATGCTACATCAGTTTGATCTCTAAGAGTTCTAACACGTTTTTTCTTTTCAACCGATGTTAACTTCTTCGAATTTTCAATTTCTTTCTTACCTTCATTATATTCACCCGCTCGCCTCAACCTGTCCTCAAATGAAAAGTTATATTCCTGAGGCCAAATTTCTACATCTGAATACCTTTTTGCCATACCAACTGACTTAAAATTACTGGTAAGTTGACTGTTATTCCAAGACTCAACATCGGTAGGCAGAAGTTCATTTGGTCCAAAACCAAATCCAACCTTCCTAGCCCACTTATGTTTATTATCGGACATATGTTCCCTAATCTTGTAAAATTACTATACACTCAGCATCACTTAATAAAACTACTAATTTATTTCTAAAAAATAAAATATAACAATTAATATTAATAAAAGTTAATGTTATGAATCTAGTGATAGTAATTACGTTTTCTTAAGGAGGTGTTAATCGTTAATGGAAAAAATTAGTGAAGACCTATTAATTATTGATAAGCTAGTAGAACGGGCTCAAATGGCTCAACAAAAATATGAGAGTAATGGGTCTC
>CAJIZW010000062.1 GCA_905181985.1 uncultured Paracoccaceae bacterium
TAGTAAGGGCCTTACTCAATTCACCATCTATGTCAAAATATCTAACAGATGAAGTTGTACCAGGTGCGAGACTTCAAACTGATGAAGAGCTATTAGAGTTTTGTAAAAACTTTGGATCTACTTGCTATCATTTGGTCGGGACAGCAAAAATGGGAAAACATTCAGACCCAAAAGCCGTGGTAGATCAAAACCTTCGGGTGCACGGTATAAAAAATCTTCGGGTGATTGATTCATCTGTAATGCCAATGATCCCATCAGGAAATACATATGCTGCAACAATGATGATTGCAGAAAAGGGTTCAGACCTAATTAAACAAAATATTAAATAAGAACCAGTAAGATTATTACTTTATAAAAAAATTTGACATAGCTTTAGATAATTGAATAAATAATCACCTAAAGCGTAAACAAAAATAGGATTAAACCCGTTTATGACCTTCTCAGCTCATCTAGAATATTTATTTCATATCACTTGTGACGAATGTAAGTTTTATTGGACATATGCTGCAATGGAGAAAAGATTTGATATCACAAAACGAAAATACAACTGTCCTAATTGTGGGCATAAAGATACAATAAAGTTAAATGATGAGGTGCAATGATTTATAAACTTATTAGTTAATACATTTAATTATAAGTCAACTAAATCCTTGACTCTATTTATATACTTTTTATATATTTAATCCAAGAAATTAGGGAGCTGTTATGTCAGAGTCTAAGAGGATTAGGGAAAAAGTCTGGTCCAAATTAGTAAATGTAGCAAAACCTGACACGAGATTTCATTTAGATTTCAATGAGTACATTCCGGATTTTGAATTATCTGAAGAAAGCACTAAACTGCTTATAAGAGAGCCTGCATATAGACAGAGTAAGTTTGCTTTTATAACCCCTGACAACTGTTTAACTGATCTAAGGCGCCAAATGATACAGGATGGAAAGACATTTATCATGTCGACCTACGGTATTTACAGAGGCTTCATATTACTGGATCCAAAAACAGTGCCAAAAGGAGCAGAGCGATACGCTTCGTGGCTTGACGGTATGGAGTATTTTGGGAAGCCCATTTCACTAACAGAAATATCTAAGTTAGGGAGATTCGATTTGATGGTTACTGGCGCATCTGCAGTCTCTAAAAATGGTGTAAGATTTGGAAAAGGACATGGTTTTTTTGATCTAGAATGGGGAATGTTTACTGACCTTCAGTTGGCCCATGAGGATACTCCAGTATTTGCAGTTGTCCACGAATGCCAAATCGTAAATGAAAATTTAAAACCTAGTGAAACTGATATTTTAGTTGATAAAATTGTGACTCCCTCAGAGATCCAAACTATTTCTCAGAGAGCAAAAAGGCCTCATGGCGTTAAGTGGCCATTACTACAACCCAACCAAATTGCTAATACCCCGCCCCTTCAAGAGCTTCAACGCATGCAAGGTATAAAGTAATTATAGCAAAGGAGAATACTATGACTTTAAAACTAAATAGACGCGGATTTCTCGGGTCTGCTGTTGCGGGTACCGCTGCGCTAAGTTGGCCGCTAAGTAGCACTGCGGCAACATCATTCACAATGCAAGCAGCGTGGATAAACGATGCAGAGTTTGCTGGGTATTACGTAGGCATAGACAAAGGTTACTATTCATCAGAAGGGTTAAACCTAAATTATTTATCTGGAGGTCCAGACGTTATTCCAGAAAGTACAATAATAGCTGGTCGTGCCGATCTAGCTCTTACGACACCCGATACAACTATTAAGGCCATTGCTGAGCAAGGAGCACCATTTAAAATCATTGGTACGCAATATCAAAAAAATCCGATAGGAATAGTATCCTTAAAATCTAATCCAATTAATTCTCCCGCCGAATTAATAGGAAAAACACTAGCCGTTCCTCCAGTGAATGTAATTTCAGTTGAAGCAATGCTCAAAATTAATGGCATCGATAGAGCAGCAGTCAATATCGTCCCATACGCTTACGATCCAACACCTTTAATAAAAGGGGAAATAGATGCATCGTTAGATTTTACAACAAATGTGCCTTATTCGATTAGTCAACAAGGCGTAGAAGCAACATCTTTTTTACTATACGATTTTGGATACCAGGTCTTTAATGATACAGTAGTTGTTACCGAAGAAACACTTAAATCAAAGCGTAATGAATTAGTTTCTTGGTTAAGAGCAAGCCGTAAAGGATGGGAAGATAACTTACGAGATCCTAATATATGGCCTCCAAAATTTGCTGACAGCTGGTTTAAGGGAACTGGTCGAAGCATCGATAATGAGGTTTTCTTTAATAATGCTCAAAAATCTCTCATCGAAAATGATGGTGGTATTTTTTCTATGAGTGAAGAAAGTATACAAGCTAACCTTGATTCACTGGCGAAAGTTGGCATTAAAGGCTCTCGTGATATGTTTGATACAACTTTACTTGAAGAAATCTGATTATGAAACCGGACGGAATATATCTGGCCGGGGTTAACAAAATCTACAAAGGGCGCAGTAAAACAGTGGAGGCGCTTAAGGATGTTTCTTTAAGCTGTCCCACAAGCTCTTTTACTGCGCTAATCGGTCCCTCAGGCTGTGGTAAATCAACCTTAATGCGTATTGCTCTAGGTCTGGAGACCCCAGATAGTGGGAAAGTACTACTTGAAGGCGTAACCCCTGCAGAAGCTACAAAAATAGGGAAAATT
This sequence comes from uncultured Paracoccaceae bacterium, assembly GCA_905181985.1. Lineage (GTDB taxonomy): Bacteria > Pseudomonadota > Alphaproteobacteria > Rhodobacterales > Rhodobacteraceae. Next base: position 2,684 of record CAJIZW010000062.1, read on the forward strand.
GGGATAGCATTTCAAGATGCAGCCCTTCTTCCTTGGAGAAGTGTTAGACGAAATATTGAGGTGCCATTAAATGTTCTTCGAAAGCCCATAAAAGATTATACAGCTAAAATTCAAGAAATGATAAATTTAGTAGGCTTAAATGGGTTCGAGGATTCCCTTCCTGGAGAGTTGTCGGGTGGAATGCGTCAAAGAGTTTCAATAGCTCGAGCACTAGTTACAACACCAAAGGTTTTGTTAATGGACGAACCATTCGGCGCCCTGGATCAAATCTTACGACGTCAAATGAATGTTGAACTCCAAAGGATATGGGATGAGACAAAGGCAACTACTCTCTTAGTTACGCACGGGATTGATGAGGCTATATTTCTTTCAGATCGAGTAGCAATAATGCATGCAAACCCTGGTAAGATCGTTGATATAATTGATATTCCTTTTGAAAGGCCTAGAAAAATGTCTTTATTTTCTGATACTAGTTTTCACAAATTAAGTATTCAGATTGCTGAGATACTACATGGTCAATGAACCAAGTAACTCTAAAACTATGTATAGGAACCTCATTTTACTTGTTCTTCTCTGGGAAGTTGTAGGTAGACTAGATCTTGTAGCTGGTGGGGCTTTACCCTCTCTTAGCGAAATTATAATACGTATGTGGATAGATAGGCACGACTATCCACTACACATAGGGTCAACACTTTATGCTTCTTCAGCTGGTTTCCTGATTGGTAACATATTAGGTGTGTGTGCTGGAGTTTTATTTGTATTATATCCAATGACTTTGAGGTTATCACGGGGCTTCAACATAGCAATATTTTCATTACCACCAATAGCTATTGCGCCAATATTAGTAATTACATTATCCGGAATGGCCCCAAGAATTGTACTTGCTACAATGGGGGTTTATTTTATTACCATGACAGCCACAGTGGTGGGTTTATCTCAAGCAGATAGTCGGACATCAGAGCTAATACGTGCTTATGGTGGAAACAAGTTACAAATTTTACGGCTAGTTCAATTTCGTAGCGCGATACCTAGTATTCTAGCTGGATTTAGAATAGCGGCTCCAAACGCAGTTTTAGGAGCAATTTTAGCTGAATTTGGAGGGGGTGGCCGTTGGGGCCTAGGAACTTATTTATTGGGATCTTTGGGTAGAGGTGAACCAGATAGACTATGGGGAATAGGGCTCATGGCGACACTAATTTCCGGAGCAAGTTATTTTTTATTTGTCGTGATTTCTAACAGATTTCTAAAGGGTTCAACATCAATTACTTTAAATACTGCTATTCCAACCGATATTACAAAAAATGAACATGTTTTAAAAACTTTTTTTATTACCATGGGAGCCATTTTTCTACCAATTAGTATTTGGTGGGCCTTGATCTTTTTTTCTGGATTACCATCTATGATCGCCAAAACCCCGTGGGGCGTAGTGGAGTATCTGTTTTTTTCCAATATGGCAGAAGCCGCTCAAGGCCGTTTAGTCGCAGCTATAGCTGAAACCTTACCAATAACATTTATAGGTATGACCGCCGGATTATTATTTGCTTTCCTCCTAGCAATATTTTCGTCTCTGTACTTTCAAGTTATTCGAGCCTTTATGCCTATTGCCTTGATTACTCAAACTATGCCTCTTGTGGCTCTAACACCACTATTAGTGTTAATACTGGGTAGAGGAAATTCACTGACATTATGGGTAACAATATCAGTTACTTTTTTTCCCGCTTTCGTTACACTTACTCAGGGAATACTATTAGTCCCTAGTTTAGCTAAAGACTTACCAAAAGCATACGGGGGATCAAAATGGCAAGAGTTAATAATAGTAACAATTCCTGCATCATTACCATATCTTTTTGCAGCCACAAGATTGACCGTCCCACGGGCATTACTAGGAGTTATGATAGCAGAATGGTTGGCCACAGGTAAAGGTCTGGGAAACCTTCTTAATCAGTCTCGAGGTTATCTGGACTATGGTATGATATGGACCGTCGCAGCGGTTTCAGTATTACTTTCAATAATATTTTACCAATTAGTTGTATACACTGAACGGAAAGTTCTGGGTAAACTAGGTATGAAAACAGCGGAGTAAAACTATGAGTACACTAAAACGAGAGATATCATGTGGTAAAGGTGATGAAGTTGCGGACATAGTTTTACGTGGTGGTAAAATCTTTGATCTTATAACAGGCGAGTTATTAGAAGGTGATGTAGCTATAGCTGGTAAGACCATTGTTGGAACATGCGATCACTACAATGGTAATAAAATAATTGATGTTAGTGGTTTAACGTTAGTCCCAGGTTTTATTGATACGCATCTCCATATTGAGAGCTCAATGTTAACCCCTTTTGAATTTGATCGTTGTGTCACACCACGAGGGGTGACCACAGCAATATGTGATCCACATGAAATTGCGAATGTAATGGGGTTGGATGGAATTAAATATTTTCAACATGCTAGCGAATTTACTTTGATGGATATTAAAGTTCAATTATCTTCATGCGTCCCCTCAACTGATATGGAAACGTCAGGAGCTAATATAACTGCCGCTGAGTTGAAAAGTGTTATGAATCACAGCAGTGGGATTGGCTTGGCAGAATTTATGAATTACCCTGGAGTCATAAATGGAGATCCAGAGGTTATAAACAAATTAAATTTGTTTCATGGTAAACATATAGACGGACACGCACCACTGCTATCCGGTACCGAGTTAAATGCATATATTACAGCTGGAATAAGTACTGAGCACGAGGCAACTACTGCTTCAGAAGCTTTGGAAAAGTTAAAAAAAGGTATGCGAATACTTATTAGAGAAGGCTCAGTCAGCAAAGATTTAGATGCCTTAGCCGAAATCCTAACAGAACGAACATCACCATATATTTGCTTATGTACTGATGATCGCAACCCTTTAGACATCGCAGAGCACGGCCACATAGATTATATGATCAGGAAATTGATCTCTAAAGGGATATCCCCTTTAGCCGTTTACCGGGCGGCATCAATTTCAGGGGCCGAGGCATTTGGTTTAAAAGACAGAGGCTTAATCTCTCCTGGAAAACGGGCTGACATTGTTGCGTTATCTGATCTGGAGGAATGTAATATAAAGTTGGTCATATGTGGCGGCAAACCTATAGACAAAGAATCCTTTTCCACTCGAAAAATACTTCCACCTGTCGCAAGGAACTCTGTAAATCCTCCAACAATCCATACTACCAGTTTCTGTACATCTGAAACCACAGAGGAAACAAATGTGATTGGAATAATAGAGGGTAAAATTTTGACTGATCACCTAAAAGAAAACATCTCTATAGTTAATGGTGACAAGCTACCAGACATATCACGTGACCTACTTAGAGTTACAGTAATTGAAAGACATGGTAAAAATGGTAATGTCTCAAATGGCTTTGTGAAAGGGTTCGGTTTGAAGTCTGGTGCAATAGCCTCGACAGTATGTCACGATCATCACAATATTATATCCGTCGGTGCTAACTATGCCGATATGGAATTAGCAATTAAACATCTTAGCAAGATTGAAGGTGGATTTGTAATAGCATCTGAAGGAAAAATTTTGGCTGAATTGGCTTTACCAATTGCAGGATTGATGAGCTTGCAGTCCTTTGAGTTAGTACAAAGTCAACTATCAGAACTCAGAAGAATAGCCAAAAACCTTGGTGTAACCTTAGAGGAACCATTTTTACAATTAGCATTTCTTGCATTACCGGTGATTCCAAATTTGAAGATTACCGATAAAGGGTTAGTGGATGTAAATAAATTTAAACTCATATAATTTAAAATTATGATAGATAAATCCTATAAAAATATTATTATTCTAAAATTTTCTCAATTTTACGGTAATTATTGGGAAAATTTTTATTATTTATTTAATCATACAGGTATTATGAGATAAAATTTCATGAGTTATCTATTATAAATATTTCAATAAAAAAATATGTATTCTTATATAACTCACTTGATAAAGGGCTCCACATAAATGTCTTATTTCGACCTAGGATCTTTCCATCGTAAATTCACAACAAATTCTACTGAAGCTCAAACTTGGTTAAATCGGGGGTTCGCATGGTTATTTGGTTTCAATCACGAAGAAGCTATCGTGTGCTTTGAAAAGGCTCTTAACTTAGATAAAACCTGTGTAATTGCCAACTGGGGAATAGCCCATGCCATAGGCCCTAACTATAATAAGGTGTGGGAGTTTTTCACATATAAAGAAAAAATTAATGCTCTCGAAAGGGCACATAAGGCCTTAAGTGAGGCAAAAGTTCATTATAAGAATGCTACCGAAGTAGAACGTGCAATGGTCAATGCGCTGGCTGAACGTTTTCCAACTGACCCCAACATAGAAGATTTCAACCCCTGGAATGATGCTTTTTCAAACGCTATGCGAACAGTGTATAAAGCGTTTCCAGATGACCTTGAAGTAACTACAATTTTTGCTGAAGCTTTAATAAACCGTACACCGTGGAAACTATGGGATTTAAAAAATAGAATTCCAGCAGAAGGCGCCTCCACTGAGGAGGCACAAGAAATTCTTGAACGAGCATTCTCCTCTCATGCAGAAGCTTGGGATCATCCAGGATTGCTCCATATGTATATTCATCTTATGGAAATGTCACCGACACCCGAAAAAGCATTAATACACGGAGATAAGTTAGTCGATTTAGTTCCCGATTCTGGTCATCTTGTGCATATGGCCACTCATATCGATGTGTTGTGTGGTGACTATCAAAATGTAGTTTCACGAAACCACCGAGCAACAGAAGTAGACAAAAAATTTGTTGAATATGCCGGTTCTAATAATTTTTATACTGTTTATCGAGTTCATAACCTCCACTTCAAAATATACGGGGCAATGTTTCTTGCTCAGCCAACACCAGCTCTTTCAGCAGCCGCAGCGCTCAAAGAAACACTCCCCGAACATGTAGTACGAAAAGTACCTGAACTATTTGAAGCATTTATACCTATGAACCTGCACGTGTTAATCAGATTTGGCCGGTGGAAAGAAATACTCCTCGAGCAGTTTCCTGAAGACTTAGAGTTATACAGTTTTACAAATGCGATGTTAAGATACTCCCGTTCTATTGCTTTAGCTAATCTTGGCAAATTATCTGCCGCAAAAACTGAAAAGGACTTGTTTCTGTTAGCAAAGGATGCGGTGCAAGAGGACAGAAACGTATTTAACAACACTTGTGTTGATGTTTTAAATGTTGCGGAACAGATGGTACTTGGAGAACTAGAGTACAAGTCAGGAAACACAACTAAAGGTTTAGAGCATTTAAAAGCTGCTGTGCAAATAGATGACGAATTATTATATGATGAACCTTGGGGTTGGATGCAACCAACTAGACACGCGCTAGGTGCACTTCTTATGGATGCACAATTGTATGATGAAGCAGAAAAAGTATACAGAGCGGACCTTGGCCTTGATCAAACCTTGCCGAGAGCCTGCCAGCATCCACGCAATGTTTGGAGCCTTCATGGGCTAGACGAATGCTTACGTAGACGTGGAGAAACTGCTGAACGCACACATATAACTCTGTTATTAGATCAAGCAGTAGTAAGGGCAGAAGTACCAATTCAAAGC
>CAJIZW010000063.1 GCA_905181985.1 uncultured Paracoccaceae bacterium
ATTTACAACACTATTTTAGTCCAACCAGTCTCTTCGGAGGCACAGTAAAAACCGGAGTCGCGGTAGCTTGGATTTCAGTACTATTGTTAATGGTACTAATAGCAGCCTTTTCAAGCACATAAAGTACGGAAATATTATCCAAATCAGTAAATTAAAGCTTAAAGTTACTGAGTTTTTCACCATAAATACTCGTCAAAGAATAATTTCTTTAAGTTGGGGTTTTTGTTTTATTTATATTAGAAAATTTTAATAATTATTAAAATTTAAATTACTTATTTTTTTATTTACTAATTTGAAAGACTTATCACTTGGGCATTTTTTCAGTTTAAAAATAAAACTTTACCTGTCAAAAATATAATTTTTTTTTTATAGTGTCAAAAAGTTAACTAATAAAAGGTCACACTATGGGTAGTTTAAAAAAAAATACTGTATCAACAAGGACCACCTCTGAAAGTTCAGTAAACCTTAGTTATATGTCAGGCTTTGGAAACGACTTCGAAACAGAAGCTCTTCCTGGTGCACTACCACAGGGGCAAAATAGCCCACAAAAATGTAATTATGGACTTTATGGAGAACAACTCTCTGGAACTGCATTTACTGCTCCAAGTCATCAAAATGAAAGAACCTGGTGCTATCGCATTCGCCCATCGGTAAAGCACTCAAACAGGTATAAAAAAATTGACTTACCATATTGGAAAACTGCTCCAAACGTAGATCCAAATGTTGTTTCTCTCGGCCAGTATAGATGGGATCCAATTCCTCACTCACAAAAAAATATAACGTGGTTAAATGGTATGAGAACAATGACCACTGCAGGAGATGTTAACACCCAAACAGGTATGGCAAGCCATATTTACTTAGTAAACGCTTCAATGGAGAATACCTATTTTTACTCTGCCGATAGCGAACTTCTTGTTGTCCCACAGGAAGGGACACTTCGGTTCAGCACAGAGTTAGGCGTGTTAGAGGTAAAACCTGAGGAAATTGCTATCATTCCTCGTGGACTTTTGTATCGCGTCGATGTTGTAGAAGGTCCCGCTCGTGGGTTTGTTTGTGAGAATTATGGTCAAAAGTTTACATTACCCTCAAGAGGACCAATAGGTGCAAACTGTTTGGCAAATCGAAGAGACTTCAAAACTCCAATTGCAGCATTTGAAGATAGAGAGTGCCCATCAAAAGTAGTTATTAAGTGGTGTGGACAATTTCACGAGACAGAGATTGGACACTCTCCCCTTGATGTTGTTGCGTGGCACGGGAATTATGCGCCATGTAAATATAACCTTAATACTTTTTGTCCAATAGGTGCAGTTCTCTTTGACCACCCTGATCCATCTTTATATTCAGTGCTAACCGCACCATCCGAAGTTGAAGGTTCTTCAAACATAGATTTTGTTCTGTTCCGAGACCGGTGGAACGTTGCCGAGAATACTTTTAGGCCTCCATGGTATCATAAAAATATCATGTCAGAGCTTATGGGAAACATTTGTGGCCAGTATGATGCAAAGCCTAAGGGATTCATCCCTGGGGGTATGAGCCTTCATAATATGATGCTTCCACACGGACCAGATAAAATTGCTTTTGAACATGCATCTAATAATGAGCTAACTCCCAAAAAGCTTGAAAAAACTATGTCTTTTATGTTCGAAACACGGTTTCCTCAGCACTTAACAAGTTTTGCAGCCACAGAAGCCCCACTACAAGATGATTACATTAATTGTTGGGACGATTTAGAAAAAAAATTTGATGGGACACTGAAACCAAAATAATTGTTAATAACTTTTTAAAATTTGTTTCTCAAAACTATTCACAGTGATAAAAATACGTTTAACAAGTGTAACAATTAACCTTAGATTAAACCTTTTTCAACAAGCTTCACTACTTAACAGAAAAAAATAAAACACATATATATCTTTAACTCAAAGGGACGCATATGAAACTTTTAAAAAGTTGGGTTTCTTCAGCAAACTCAAAGTTCACTGAATTCCCGCTTAATAATCTTCCTTACGGTGTGTTTTCCACTAGTAAGCTTGATAAACGCTGCGGCATAGCGATAGGTGATATGATCCTTGACTGCCAGGCTGTTGAAGATGCAGGATTGATTAAGTTTAATTCTGGATCGATATTTAAGAACCCATTTTGGAATAATCTGATGGAGTTAGGGGCTGATGAATGGGCAAGGTTTCGTAAGGAAATAACTTTACTCCTAAGTCTGGATGTATATGCTGAAAAGTTAACAAATATGCTTGTACCTCAGCCAGAAGTAGAGCTACACACACCATTTTTAGTCTCAGAATTTACTGACTTTTGGTCATGCAAACATCATGCAGTTAACGCAGGAACCATGTTGAGAGGGGCCGAGAACGCCCTTCCTCTAAACTGGAACCACATGCCTATCGGGTATAACGGAAGAGCTTCTTCTGTAAAAATTAGTGGAACGAACTTTAACAGACCTTGGGGACAATTAAAAAGACCGAATGAAACTCTACCATTTTTCGCACCAAGCAAAAGGTTCGATTTTGAATTAGAAATTGGAGCAATCGTGGGGTCAAAAAGTAATGGCCCACTAACCGTTCAACAGGCAGACGATATAATCTTTGGTTATGTTTTGCTGAATGATTGGTCAGCAAGAGATATTCAAGCATGGGAAGGTCAACCGTTGGGTCCTTTTCAGGCGAAAGCAACAGCTACCACGATTAGCCCATGGATAGTCACAAAAGAGGCGCTTATCCCCTTTCAGTGCAGCCCACCTGCTCGTGAAATTGAGCTCCTCGATCATCTTAAAGATTGCGGTCCAATGTTTTATGATATCAGCCTAACTGTTTCTTTAACGCCCCAAAAAGGGAAGTCATCAATTATTACTGAGACAAATTATAAAGAAATGTATTACTCAAGTGCACAACAGATAGCCCATCACTCGTCCTCTGGATGTCCCATGAGGGTTGGAGACCTTATAGGTTCTGGAACAATTTCCGGCTCACAAAAATCTGAGAGAGGAAGCATGCTTGAACTCAGTTGGGGTGGGAAAGAACCCCTTCACCTGGCTAATGGAGAAACACGTTCGTTTTTAGAAGATTTTGATACCGTGACATTTCAGGGTAAAGGAACAAAAGAGGATTTCATAATTGGCTTTGGGAATTGTACTGGTACATTACTGCCAGCATTAAAGTACCCTTATGGTGATTTTAAAAACTCTGAGCTCTAACTCAACTCCCTACAGTAATACTCTACGGCTCTTGTTAAAACTCGTAACCCAGCGATTAGATCTTCATCTTCAGTATCCTCACCAAAGGCATGGCTAATACCATTAATTGAGGGAACAAAAAGCATAGCCACAGGCATAAGTCTAGCAACATTGGTGGCGTCATGTAATGCGCCAGAGTGCATACGAGACCATCGACCTTTTACAATATCCTCGGCGGCACTCTCCAACGCATTAAAAAGGGGTAAATCCATTTTCACAGGATCAAGTCCCAAAACCTGATCAAATTGTACAGAAAAACCATTAGAATCGGCTACATCCTGAGCTATTTCTTTAACTATACCTTCAATTTTTAATAATCTTTCAAGCTCAGCGTCACGCCACTGCATTGAGAACGTTACTCGTCCAGGGATTATTGACGATGCATTAGGATGAACAGTGACCTCACCTATGGTCCAAACTGTTTGTGGGGTCACCACATTACGAAGCCTTTCATTGAGCTGGTGATTAAATAACGAAAGTGCCTGAAATGCATCCTTTCTAACATGCATAGGAGTTGTTCCAGCATGATTTTGTTCACCCTCAAAAGTTATTTTCATATTTCTAATTCCGACTATCGAGCTCACTACGCCTATCTTATCACCACTTTCATGGAGACGTGGGCCCTGCTCAATATGCATTTCGATAAAGCCCTTGAAATGCTCACTAGAAACAAAATTACCAGGCCTATTACCTAACAGTTTTCTTGCCTCACCAAGCTTAATACCGTTGATATCAACAAAATTATCAGCTTCAGTGAACGAAACTTTTTCACTCCATATAGCGCTTCCAGTCGTAACTCCAAAGCGACCCTCTTCATCTTGAAAATTAACAACTGAAATAGGAGGTCCACCCTGTTCTTTTACACAAAGAGCGATCTCTAAAGCCGCCATAACTCCTAGAGACCCATCCAACCAACCTCCTTCAGGTTGACTGTCAGAGTGAGAGCCCAAAAGTAAACTACCCGAGGGACCAAGCCCAAATAGATTGCCAACAGGATCAAAAGTAACCTTCAACCCTGCCTCCACCATTTTGTTTGCGATCCAATCTCTAGCTTCCAAATCACTAAGGCTATAAGCCGGTCTCACGACACCCTTGCCTACACCAGACATACCAAATTCACGTAACTTGTTTAAAGAATCTATAAATCTTTTATCATTTACATCTAGCATTTTAAATTCTCACTAATCATTTAACTAATTAAAATTATCATTCAACTAATGAGCTAAATATATAGGAAAATCTATGCTTCTCAAACAAAATTATATCTTTATAATTCTTTGCTGTATATTTGTGTATTGCCTCATTAACTTTTTTAGTATTTTCTAAAATAAATTGAAGACAACTTTCAATTGGTAAGCTCTAAAAAATAAAGCAGAGGGTTATTTTTAAATAAGGCTCAAAACAAAACTTTAGATGGAGGAATAAAATTGAATCAAGGTAAATCTTCAAATTTCCATTCAGGGGCTTGGGAGAAAGAAAGTGAAAAGCTCGTTTACCGGAAAATGTTTGGAGCTATGGATCCATTTCTATTAAAGTCTTGGAATGAGTTCTACAAAAATCTCATACTAAAGGTTAGAGATTTAGACCTAATTTCAAAAGAATTAATTCTTTTATGCTTACTAACATACACTAAAGAGGCGAACGGTCGCATACACATTTCTAGAGCAAAAGAGGCAGGGGTAACAGAAATGCAAATGACCTCAGCCATTAGCCTTGCAGGTGCTTTTAGCGCTTTTAATTCTTATGATTTTTTATCTGAAAATTGGAGTAAGGAACTTAGATTAACAAAAGTACTAGAGTCATACCTGCGTGGTGTTGAACAAAGCCGAGGTGAACTTGATCACAAACTATGTGAAATCATGGGTATAGCGTGTCACGCATCAAAACGTAGCTTTAAAGGTATGCAATTACATCTAAAAAGAGCTTTTTCACTAAAAGCAAAGGTTTCTGAGGTATCAGAAGCCTTAAGTTATTTAATCATGGTATCAAGCGTCCCAACCTTAACCGATGCAGTACTTGAGTGGTCTGAGATGGCCGATAAAGGCCTGTGTCCACCACCTTTTACTGATATAGATAGTTAACGGAGGTAAATAATTAATCCTAAAAATACTTTGAGGACCAAAAAGACTTGTTTGATGGTTTGTCATCTTAAATATTCAAATAGAATAAGAACTGATTATAGGGTATAGCATTAGAAAAATGGGGTGGAGAAAATAAAAATGGAATTTGAAAATATCCTATATAAAAAAATTAACAGGTTAGCTTTAATCACCATTAACCGGGAAGAAAAGCATAATGCCATATCATTAAGTACCTTAAAGGAGTTGATGGAATCTGTTGATTTGGCTGCCGCTGATCAAACTATAAGTGTCGTTGCAATAACAGGGGCTGGTGGGAAATCTTTTGCTTCAGGGTCAGATCTAAGCGAAGTAATAGACAGAGATTTAAAGAAGGCATTGGAGCCGATTATACAAGGTTTAGCCGAGAAGTTGGAGAGAACGCCAAAACCTACGATTGCAGCTATCGACGGTTTCTGTATGGGAGGAGGATTGGAAATAGCGCTTGGATGCGATTTACGTGTCGGTACTACTCGCTCTATCTTTGCAACTCCAGAAGGTAAATTAGGGCTAATCCCAGGTGGAGGAGCCACAGCAAGACTTCCAAGAATTGTTGGACGGGGTTGGGGTATGGAAATGTTGTTAATGGGCGAGCAGATAAACGCACAAAGAGCATTTCAAATTGGCTTAATTACGCGTTTAGTCGAACCTGAAGAGTTGATAGTTGAAATTACCAATATGGCAGAACGACTTGCCTCATTTGCTCCTTTTGTGCCTCAAACAATGAAGGCAATGGTCCATTTTGGAATGGATGGAAGCTTAGCAAGCGCACTTATGTTAGAAAAATACGCACAAGGAGCCCTTGTTCAAACAGAGGATAAAGCTGAAGGAATTAACGCGTTTTTAGAAAAAAGGCCTCCAATTTTTAAAGGAAAGTAGAGAAATTATTATGGAAAATATAGTTTTAACTTCAGCAACTAATCAAGCCAATAAAATTCGTAAAAAAAACTTAAAGTCATCAGACCTTCTAAAAATGCATTTCGACCAAATTGACAGATTTAACCCTGAAATCAACGCTGTAATTTGGGAGGACAGAGAAACTGCCTTAAAGTGTGCTAAAAAACTTGATGAAGACGCAGATAAAGGAAAATGGCACGGCCCACTGCACGGTGTTCCAGTCACTGTGAAAGAGTCTTTTGATATTAAAGGTGCTCCCTCTACTTGGGGTCATCCACATTTAAAGAACCATTCAGCAAAACTTGATAGTGATGCTGTCTTTAGATTGAGGGAAGCGGGAGCAATAGTTTTTGGAAAAACCAATGTTCCACTTGATCTTGCGGAGTGGCAAACTTTTAATGATGTCTACGGGACTACAAATAACCCTTGGGACCTTACCAGAGCACCTGGTGGTTCCTCTGGTGGCTCAGCTGCTGCTCTAGCAACAGGAATGACTGCTTTAGAGGTTGGAAGTGACATAGGATCTTCAATCCGCAATCCAGCTCACTATTGTGGAGTATTTGGGCTTAAGCCAACATACAATGTAGTATCTACTAAAGGTCATGGCCCCGAAGGTTGGCACATTGGAGCTGACATCTCAGTTGCTGGCCCCTTAGCACGGTCTGCTATCGATCTGAAATTAGCCTTTGATATCATAAAAGGTCCCAACAGTTTCTCTGCTCCAGCCTGGAAGCTATCAGTACCAAACGATACAAGGAAAAACCTAAACGAATTCAACATTGGATTAAATCTTTCTGACGCTGAAAGTCCAATCGATAACGGTTACATGGAAGTTCTATTAGCATTCGTTGAGCGCCTTAAGGCAGCAGGAGCAAATATAATTATAAACCATAAGCCTAATATTGATACTAAAAAGCATTTTACACTCTATCTGAATTTACTTGGTGCTGCCTTGGCAGGGAGAACATCTGAAAAAACATATCTAGAGCAAATGGCAGGAATTGAAGCGTTAGAGAACAACAAAATTATGCGAGTTTCAGGCAATAGATACAAAGGGCTGGGTATAACTCATCGTGAACAACTTAATTTAGATAATGAGCGCCATATCAACCGTTTAGCCTTTGATGAGTATTTCTCAAAAGTTGATATTTTAATAACTCCCGTCGCTTCATCTGCTGCTTTCAATCACAATCAAGTGGGGCCTCGTTATAGCAGGTTTCTGAAAATAAACGGAGAAAACCAACCAGAAAATACACAATTATTTTGGTCAGGTTATTCAGGTGTAGTTGGCTTACCTAGTGTTGTGGGGCCAGTGGGTACGGTAAATCATCTCCCAGTTGGATACCAAGCTATAGCTGGTTACGGAAGGGATTATACTGCCCTCGCTTTTGCTACAGCCGTGGAAAAGGAAATTGGTGGGTTCAACGTTCCTCCACTTTGCTCTTAACCAAACAACTCTAAGAGAAATACAAAGTATTCTTTAGAGCTTTAAAATA
>CAJIZW010000064.1 GCA_905181985.1 uncultured Paracoccaceae bacterium
TTCTGGGTAAACTTTTGAAATTTCTATAATAGTAAAAACGTAAAAACTATATATGGAGTTATGACATATATTTAATAGATATTATGGTTTTGAATATAGGTTTTTATATTGCTCCCGTAGCTGATTCTTTTGAACCTTCCCCATCGTATTTCTTGGTAAAGCATCTAAAATAATTAACTTACGCGGTCTCTTAAATGCTGCCAAAGTATCTGATAATGCCTCTAAAATTGTAGCAGTTTCTAGGTTAAAACCTTCCTTACGGACCAAAAACCCAACTCCTGTTTCTCCAAAATCAGGGTGAGGAACACCAACTACTGCGCTTTCTAAAACCCCCACTTGAAGATCAAGTAATAGTTCAATTTCTTTAGGGTAAATATTATATCCCCCAGATATTATCAGATCCTTATCACGACCAACTATTTCTATATAACCCTCTGAATCAATTAAACCCAAATCTCCTGTGATAAAAAACCCGTCTGCCTTTAACTCCTCTTTTGTTTTTTCTTCCATTCCCCAATAACCTTTAAAAACATTAGGTCCTCTAACTTCAATTTGACCCACTTTATTCTTAGTTAAAGTTTTTCCAGTATCTGAATCTGTTATTTTTATTTCTACACCTGGAAGAGGGAAGCCTACTGTTCCAGGCCTCCTTTCCCCACAATATGGGTTTGATGTATTCATATTTGTTTCTGTCATACCATAACGTTCCAGAATGTGGTGACCTGTAAGCTTTAAAAACCTTGTGTGGGTTTCAGATAGAAGAGGAGCACTACCCGAAATAAACAGGCGCATATGCTTTATAAGCTCTGAGGTTAACCTTTTATCTTCTAGCAAGCGAACATAAAAAGTTGGGACTCCCATCATTGTAGTTGCCCTTGGTAAGCTTTCTACAACTTCATCTAAATCAAATTTATTTAGAAAAATCATAGAGCCTCCTGACAAAAGTATGACATTTGATGCAACAAAGAGACCATGAGTGTGAAAGATTGGTAAGGCGTGTAATAAGACATCTTGATCATCAAACTTCCAATAATCTTTTAATGTCTCAGCGTTTGACAATAGGTTTTCTTGAGTAAGCATAGCACCTTTTGATCTACCTGTAGTCCCCGAGGTGTACAGTATTGCTGCCAAGTCTTTGATATGACGGCTTACCGTAAGAAATTGATTAGGCATTGTGGCCGCTAACCCCCCAAAAGACCCTTGCCCGTCAAGACTTAAAGTTTTTAATAGTATTCCAAACTCGTCCTTTAAGTCTGTCAATGCTCCTTCATAGGCGGGGTCACAAATCAAAATTTTTGCCCCACTATCAGCTACAAAATAAGAAACCTCACTTGCAGTATAGGCGTTGTTTAAAGGCAAAAAGATAATACCAGATTGCATACACGCAGCGTATACCGCTAAACAGTAAGGGGACTTTTCAGCCTGTAGAACTAACCTGTCGCCTGTCAAAACACCTAAACTTGAAATAGCATTCGCCATTCTCCCCACTAAAAATAAAAAATCTTTATGGGTAATAGTCTTTTCACCATACACGTGAATAAATGGTGTGTTTTTATTATCGTGATGCCCAAATAGGGAATCAAAAAGTGGGTTATTTAGGGTCATATTCGTCATACCTTTTTCGATATCAGACCATGAAAGCAAGTCCAACACTCATTTTATTAAACTCAACAACCTTTCTACTATATTATATCTATAAACAGCTTAGTAATTGGTGTAGTTTTATTTTACTCTTAGATAATTTAAAGGTTTGTTTCTAATAATTTTTTTTTATATGGATGGTAAATGAGTTTTTTATTTGCAGATATGGGTGGCACAAATGTTAGGTTTGGTTATTCAAAAACTAAAAACTCTAGTATTATTTTTAAAGAAATTTACAAGGTTATAGATTTCCCAACTATCGAAGATGCTATAAAATTGTATTGCTCTAACTATAGTATCTCGCCTCAAACGTTAAGCTTTTGCGTAGCAGCACCCACAAATAAAAACAGTATAATATTCACTAATAACCATTGGACGATGAAAAAAGATATGCTGCTAGATGCTTTAGGTTCCAAGAATATATTATGTATCAACGATTTTACCGCTCAAGCTTTGTCACAAACTCCATACTTCAAAAGTGGGTCAGATAAAAAAATCCCTGATTTAACTACTAGTAGCACTTCTTTTATAAAAAAGTTCTCTGATGGGTCTCCAGACCAGGCATCACCCATTTTTGTTATTGGGCCTGGAACAGGTTTAGGTGCCTCCACACTAGTTTGTATTGATGACACATTTAAAGCTCTACAGGCTGAAGGGGGTCACACACACTTTTCTCCAACCAGTGAGATTGAATTAGAGCTTCTGATTTGGTTGCAAAAAAAACTTGGACCAGTTTCAACAGAAAATGTAATTAGTGGTTCTGGGTTAGAAAATATCTACCAATTTTTAAGTTACCAACAAAGCAAACCAGATGGGTCAAAAATTAGGGCAGAAAGAATTGGTACCTTAGCCTTAAAAGGTGACCCACTTTCATTGGAGGCTGTAAACGTGATGATGGGGGCCTTAGGTACTGCTACTGCGAATGGTGTATTAACTACAGGGTCTTTTAGAGGTGCTATCATTTGTGGTGGTATTATTCCTAAGCTTTCAAAATTACTCTCTAAAAGCCCGTTTTATAAAAAATTCATTTATAACAAACCTAGCTATTCAAATTTATTAAGACAGGTACCAATATACATCTCTAATGATCCTTTTTCCGGTCTTAAGGGTTGTCAGCAAGCATTTCAAAACAAATTCTTAAAATCTGAAATCAATCGTTTTTCTTATGATTAAAAACAAAAAATAATTTATTAATGATTGCCTTTGTTGCAATAGAAATATTTATTACAGCTATAGTAACATTAAAGAAAGATTCTAAGGTCTTAATCAAATGAAAATTGGTATACTAATAACCGGACACCCTCCTGAAAACCTTATCGAAGAGTTTGGTAATTATGGAGATATGTTTGCACATCTTTTAAAAGACAAAAAATTCACTTTTTCAACATACACTGTTCTCGAAAATACGTTTCCCAAATTAAGCGATTGCGATGGATACATTATTACTGGTTCAAAGTTTGGTGTATATGATGATTTAACGTGGATACCAAGATTAGAAGAGTTTATAAGAGATTGCTTCAACACAGCTATCCCAATTGCAGGGTTTTGTTTTGGTCATCAAATTATAGCTCAAGCAATGGGTGGAGTGGTTGAAAAATTTTCTAATGGCTGGGATGTCGGTTATAAAACGTATGCCTTAGAGAGTTCTTTAAAAAGTGAAAAGATTTCGGTAATGGCATGGCACCAAGATCAAGTTATTAAGAAACCAAAAAACTCTGAAATTATCGCTTCATCTGATTTTTGTAAGATAGCAGGTTTAGCTTATGGAAAAACAGGGTTAAGTTTACAATCTCACCCAGAGTATAATAGCTCTTTTCTCAAAGGTTTAATGCGCGAGCGCGGAAGTGTTTTACCAAAAAAAGCTAAAGAGGGGTTCTACGAAAATATAAATTTACCATTATCAACCGGCAGAGTTACAGATATGGTAAAAACTTTTTTTAAAGCGAATAAGAACGAGTAAAAGGAAAAAAGTATGGACAATATACCAAACCACTTGCCCACTGCTGAATTACAGGCGTTGGACGCGGCTCATCACTTGCACCCATTTACAGACGGCGATGCACTCAAACAAAAGGGGGCTCGAGTAATTACTAGCGCATCTGGTGTCTATCTAACAGATTCTGAGGGGAACAAACTTCTTGATGCTATGTCTGGTCTTTGGTGTGTAAATATTGGTTATGGGCGTCATGAGTTAGCTGATGCTGCTCAATATCAAATGAAACAACTTCCTTATTATAACACTTTTTTTCAAACCAGCCATCTTCCGGTAATTTCATTATCTAAAAAACTTTCTGAACTATCTCCTGAAGGTTTTAATAATGTTTTTTTTGCAAGCTCTGGTTCAGAAGCTAACGATACAAATATTCGAATTTGTCGACACTTCTGGGCAGCACAAGGAAAAGTAACAAAAAAAACTATAATAAGTAGACATAATAGTTACCACGGGTCGACTATGGGCGGGGCGTCTCTTGGTGGCATGGGATATATGCATTCTCAAGGAGGCATGCCCATTCCTGACATAACCCACATAGACCAACCCTATTGGTACGGTGAGGGTGGTGACAGTTCACCTGAAGAATTTGGACTTGAAAGAGCTCAGCAGCTAGAGTTAAAAATATTGGAATTAGGTGAAGAAAATGTTGCGGCCTTTATTGCTGAACCCATTCAGGGCGCTGGTGGTGTTATTGTTCCACCTGAAACCTACTGGCCAGAAATTCAACGAATTTGTGATGCATACGAAATACTTCTAATAGCTGATGAAGTAATATGTGGGTTTGGTAGAACTGGGAACTTATTTGGGTCTGAAACTCTCAACATTTCACCAGATATTATGACAATAGCTAAAGGTCTTTCCTCTGGTTATGCTCCAATCGGAGGCTCATTAGTTTCTGACGAGATTGCTGATGTAATTAATAGTTCTGGAGAGTTTAGCCATGGCTATACCTACAGTGGCCACCCTGTTTCGTGTGCTGTCGCCTTAGAAAACCTGCGTATACTAGAAGATGAGAAAATTATTGAGACAGCCAGCCGTAACACTATGCCAAATTTAACAAAAAAATGGTCTGAACTAATCCATCACCCCTTGGTTGGTGATGTGAATATATTAGGCTTTATGGGTTCAATTGCCCTAACTCCAGAGAAAGCCTCTAGAGCAAAATTTGCGTCACCCGAGGGGACTGTAGGTTTAATTTGTAGAGAACACTGTTTTTCAAACAACCTAGTTATGCGACACGTAGGTGATCGAATGGTCATATCTCCTCCCCTAATTATATCAAACGAGGAGATTGACATACTTATATCGCGAGTTACTAAGTCACTTGACCAAACACTTTTTGATATAAAAAAATTAGGCCTCTATAAAGCTAGTTAGTGGTTTTTTGTGGTACGGCACCATTTTTTTGAGCCAATAGACACAACCAGTCGTGAGCAATAGTTGCTGCGGCTAATGCTGTTATTTCAGAGTGGTCATATGCAGGTGAGACTTCAACCAGATCCATGCCAACTAGGTTTAAACTACCTAATCCGCGGATTATTTCTAAAACTTGCCAACTAGCTAGACCTCCTGAAACAGGTGTCCCAGTACCTGGTGCAAACCCTGGATCCAAAACATCAATATCAAATGAAACATATACCGGAGAGGTATCAGATCTCGATTTTATAACGTTCAGAACTTCATCTACCCCATTCTTATGAACCCATGGTGAGGTCAAAACTTTAAACCCATAATCCTTATCATTATAGGTCCTAAGTCCAATTTGTGTTGACTTGCTTGTGTCTATTAGGCCTTCATTTACCGCTCGTGAAAACATTGTGCCATGATCAAAAGCGCTTCCATCATCTTCCCAAGTATCACAATGTGCATCAAACTGAACAAGAGCTATCGGCCCATACTGTTTTGCATGTGCTTTTAAAAGTGGATAAGAAACAAAATGGTCGCCCCCAAAAGTCAGCATTTTTGTTCCAGTTAGAATGACTTCGGCTGCATGTTTCTCAATTGAATTAATTATAGTTTCTGGGTGATGTGGGTCTACAAAACAATCTCCATAATCTACTATATTAAGATTTTCATAAAGATTGAAGCCAAAGGGGAAAGAATCTAAAGTAGCGAGTTCCGTCGATGCTTGACGAATTGCCCTTGGTCCAAAGCGGCTTCCTGAACGGTTAGTTGCCGCCCCATCATAAGGAACACCACTAACAGCCACATCTACTCCATTTAGATCTCTTGAATAGCGTCTCCGTAAAAAGCTTAGTACACCTGCATAGGCCATTTCTTTCCAATTACCGGTATTTTCAGACGACCTTACAGCAAAATCTCCTTGTTTTTTTGTCATTAATTTTTCCTTTTATAACCTTCCAATATAAGCATTATATTCCGCTGATGAAATGATATTCTCAAGCTGATCTTTTTCATTTCGCCTTAACGCTACATAAATATCGCGATACTCTTTTCCATAAATATCAACAGCAAGCTCTGATATTTCAAAATTTTTGATTGCCTCAGACCAATTTGATGTCAATTTGTTTAATGGTGTTCTCTCTGAACTATCTATTCCTGGTGGCGGAAGGGTTTTATTCTCTATTCCATCTAATATACCACCTAAAACACCTGAAATTGCTAGGTATGGGTTTACGTCAGCGCCACATATTCGATGCTCTATTCTTGCAGCGTCAGTATTTAAGTCAGGCAATCGAATTGCTGCGTTTCGGTTATCTAAACTCCAATCTGGAGAGCATGGCGCAAAACTATTAGATCGAAAGCGGCGGTAAGAGTTTAAATGAGGCGCATAAATAGCTTGTAACTCATGCATAGTATTCAGTAGTCCACCAACTGCCCACTTAAGAGTGTCTGGTAGCCCTACATCGGATTTAAAAACATTCTCTCCAATTTCATTTAACATAGACACGTGTACATGCATTCCGTTGCCCGGAAATTCAACATATGGTTTGGCTATAAAAGTTGCTTCTTTACCATGATTTTCAGCAACTCCTCTCACAAGTCTACGAAAAAAAACTGCAGCATCTCCAGCATCTAAAACATTTTGTGTATGTCTAAAATTTATCTCAAATTGCCCAGGCCCAAATTCTGCAATGATAGCATCAACGGGCAACCCAAGGGATTTTGATGCAGATTGCACCTCATTTAAAAAATCTTTGTTACGGTTTAAAACTTCAAGGTCATAATTTTGCGCTTTTGGGTCTCTGATTGGCGGTATGGGTGGATCACTTGGAGATGCTCTTTTATCAAATATATAAAACTCTAGCTCACAAGCTATAACAGGGTTTAATCCACAATCCCTTAAACGTTCCCAAGTTGAAGCCAATATACCTCTAGACGAAAGTGAGGAGACAGTACCCTCTTTAGAAGTCATTTCCACTAAAACTTGAGCAACATTATTTTTCTGCCAGGTTACTGGCTTTAGGGTATTAGGAATTGTAATAATTTTTCCATCTGGGTCACCTGCTACAATTCCATAACCAGTCTCTGCGACGTCTTCACCAAAAATATTTGGTACATATGTTGATATCGGCAAGCGAACAGCTCCTGAATCCAGCTTCTCAATCTGGTCTGTAGGGTGCCACTTTCCACGTACGATCCCATTTAGATCACATAACATCAGTTCAATGTGGTCTGGTCTCCCAAATTGTTCACAGTACTTTTCAAATTCGTAGTAAAAACTCATCGATACACCTCACATAAACCCCTATTTACCACTCAAAACCTAATTGTCGACAGTCTATAAGAAAGATATAATCTGTGTTAGGTTGAGTTAAATGTTATGATAGCAATCTGTAACAACGTATTTGGAGTAATTAAAAGTGTCATCTCAAGAGAATAACTGGCAAAAAAACTTATCAAAATCTTTCTTAGGTTTTCAAAAAAATAGACGCCTTGAGGAGGTTGAGTGCATTATACCAGATCTAGCGGGTATGTCTCGTGGAAGATCAATGCCTATTTACAAATTTACACCAGACACAACTTTTTCATTACCCATCTCCTTATTTTATCAGACTATATCAGGCGAGTATGTTGATATGGATATAGCTAACCAATGGATGGAAAAAGATATTGTTCTTCGCCCTGACATGGAAACAGCATCAGCTGTACCTTGGGCAGATGATGCCACACTTCAAGTTATAAATGATCTGGAATTAAGCGACGGTGGCCCTCTCAAAATTGCTCCACGGAACATTTTAAAAAATGTATTAAGTCTTTATAAGAAAGAGAACCTAAAACCCATAATTGCACCTGAAATAGAGTTTTACCTAACTCAACCAAATACAGACCCAAATGAAGAGATTCTACCTCCTATTGGAAGAAATGGCCGCAAAGGTGTAAGACAGCAGGCTTATTCTATGGTCGCCGTGGATGAAATGGGATCCGTGATTGATACAATTTACGAGTACGCAGAAGCACAAGGCTTAAAAATTGATACTGTGATTCAAGAGGGTGGCGCCGGTCAAATAGAGATTAACTTAATGCATGGTGATCCCTTAAACTTAGCTGATCAAGTATTTTACTTTAAGCGTACAATCCGGGAGGCTGCCTTCAAACACAAAATATTCGCAACATTTATGGCCAAGCCTATGAGAGATCAGCCTGGAAGTGCTATGCATATTCACCAGTCTGTTATTGACACGAAGACGGGTTTAAATATTTTTACAGGACCAAATGGATGCGAAACTGAAGCTTTCTATAACTTTATAGGTGGCTCGCAAAAGTACTTAATGAGCACAATTCCATTTTTGGCTCCTTATGTAAATTCATACCGTAGATTTGCTACTCAGGAAAGTTCTCCAAATACTCTTGAATGGGCTTATGATAATCGTTCCACAGGTATCCGGATACCAAACTCTAAGCCTGACGCTCGTCGTGTGGAAAATCGAATAGCTGGAAGTGATACAAATCCATACCTATCAATCGCAGCAAGTCTAGCCTGTGGTTACCTGGGAATAGTTAATAAAATAAAGCCTCGAGACCCGGCAAGAGGCGAAGTAACTGAATCAGAAAATAATCTACCAGTAAGCTTAAGTCGTGCCTTAGATTTATTAGACGAGACTAAAGAAGTTCAAGATGTTTTAGGACGGGGGTTCTGTAAACTTTTTTCAGATATAAAAAGAGCAGAATTAGAGGAATATCAAAAGGAAATTTCTCCATGGGAACGTCAACACTTACTTTTAAACACCTAAAATGATGGTCTAAATCATGGATTTATTAACGGTCAACGATAAAGTCGGCGAATATCCTAGTTCATACTACGCTTGGAACTCAATGCTTTTACCACCTTTTGAAACTGCAAAAGGTGAATTAAAGTTTGATGTTTGTATTGTGGGCGCAGGTTATACCGGACTATCAGCAGCAATACACTTAGCTGAAAAAGGTTATAAAGTAATTGTTTTAGAAGCACAGCGAGTGGGCTTTGGCGCATCTGGCCGGAATGGTGGTCAAGTTGGAACAGGGCAGCGCGTAAATCAAATGGATTTAGAGAGCTTGGTCGGAAATGATCACGCCCATAGGCTTTGGGATATTTCACTAGAAGCTGTTGAGTTAGTAAAAAGCTTATCCAATGACATGCCGAACTGCACTTTTCAAAATGGCATAGTTAACGCCTCTCATAAAAAAAGTATTGTCTCAGGTGAACACCATTACGTTGATCATCTAAAAAAATATTATAACTACAAGAAAATACAAAAACTTAACAAAGAAGAGCTACAGAATATTATTAATACAGAAACTTATTTCGGAGGTTACCTTGATAAAGGTAGTGGCCATATTGACCCTTTAAACTTTGTCGTAGGTCTTGCAAAGAAAGCCCATTTAGCGGGAGTTAAAATCTTTGAAAAAACACGGGCTTTAGAAATATTACAAGGGTCATCAACCGTAATAAAAACTCCACAATCTAAAGTTACTGCTAATTACGTGATTTTTGCATGTAATGGCTATCAAGGAGCCATAAACAAAAAAAACTCTAACTGGGTAATGCCAATCAATAACTTTATAATAGCAACACGACAGATGTCAGAAATAGAGCAAGAACGCTTAATAAAAAACAACTATGCTGTCGCTGACACTAAATTTATTGTTAATTATTTTCGGTTTTCTAAGGATAGACGTTTGCTATTTGGTGGCTCAGAATCATACGGCTATAAGTTTCCTAAAAATATTGAGGAAAAAGTTCGAAAACCCATGTTAAACATTTTTCCACAACTCAAAGATGTTAAAATTGATTTCTCTTGGGGTGGCACTTTAGGGATTACCATGAACCGAATGCCTTATTTTTCAAAAGTAGATAAAAATATCATTTCTGCTAGTGGCTATTCCGGTCACGGGGTTGCGATGGCTACGATGGGTGGAAAACTAGCCGCCATGGCTATCTCTGGACAGGCCGAAAAATTTGATTTAATGGCAAAAGTGCCAACTCCAAAATTTCCAGGAGGAGGGTCTTTTCAAAAACCATTACTAGTTTTAGCTATGTTATGGTTCTCATTAAGGGACAAGTTATAAAAGTGTTATAAACAGCACCATACAAGAAAATAAAACACACCTGAATATAATAAATAAGGCTCAATTATGAATGAAATCAAATCAAATATTCCAGCGGGTGTCTATGCTGAAAAAGTTACATCAGTTACGCATTATACTAAAAGTTTGTTCAAATTTAGAATTACTCGACCCACAAGCTTTAGGTTTAGATCTGGTGAGTTTGTAATGATTGGTCTGCCAAACTCTGAAAAGCCTATTTTTAGAGCCTACTCTATCGCAAGCCCATCTTGGGATGAGGAGATTGAATTCTACTCAATTAAAGTTGAGGGAGGCCCACTTACCGAACATCTCCAAAAAATTTCAGTTGGAGATACTGTGCTGATGCGACAAAAGTCTACTGGTACACTTGTTAACGACGCACTGTTACCTGGTAAAAGGCTTTATTTGTTCTCAACGGGAACCGGTATAGCTCCATTTGCAAGCCTCATTCAAGACCCAGAAACTTATGAAAAGTTTAGTCAAATTATACTTTGCCATACGTGTAGAAAAGTTAATGAACTTAAGTATGGCTCTGAGTTAGTAGAAAAAGTAAAATCAGACCCTCTAGTGGGTGGTTTCGCTAAAAAAAATCTAATTCATTACCCGACGGTTACGCAAGAGAACTACATAAGAATGGGTAGAATCACTAGTTTGATTGAGTCACAAGAGATCTTTAAGAACCTTGGGCTTCCAATAATGAACTCTGAAACAGATCGTGGAATGATCTGTGGCTCTATGGGTATGCTAAACGATACTAAATCCTTACTGGAAGGCCTAGGTTTAGATGAGGGCTCTAATAGCCGTCCATCAACTTTTGTTGTTGAAAGGGCATTTGTTAGCTAGTTTTCTATTTTGTAAAGTAAAATAGAACCTGCCATTCTTGGTACTTACACTTGAATAAGTAATTGAGCACTAGTGCTGTTCTAAATCACTCTCAACCAGCTCTGAAGCCCCTGTAAGCCTACCTAATTTAACTCCAGGGGGGCGTGTTTTCCTTCTTTCTTCAACGATTGACGCCCGTGTTAGGGCAATTTCTGTTACTATATCAGCCTCGTCAGGTGATAAGGAGTAGACCCCCTCAGAATCTGCCAAAATCGCATTACCAGGAAGTACTGGGACACCACCACAGCTAACCGGTACATGAATTCTACCGGCTAGATTAAGTAATCTAGTAGTAACTGGTGCAGTACCTCTACACCAAACAGGAAACCCCATTTCAGCTAGTTCAATAGAATCTGTGCAAGGACCGTCAATAATAGCACCAATTATACCCGAAAGACTTGCTGCTTTCGCTACTCCATCACCCAAACACGCATATTTATCATCCCCAAGCCTATCTATTACTAAAATATCTCCAGGACTGGCTAACTCGATTGCATGGTGCAAAATAGTGGAGTCTGGGCCGGGACACTGAACAGTAAGGGCACGACCGACTGTTCGGGGAGAAAACCCTTTATTAGCTTGAATGCCTCGATCCATACACCCCCAGTAAAGTATATGACCAAGCATAGGAGTATCCAACCTGTTCATTTTATTAATAAGGCCTGTAGGTAAAGAACTAGGTTTTTTACCAATTGTATATCTTTTTGGTCGCGGTAATGGGTTCATCACTTTAGTTTCCTTATTTTTCTGAACGAAGCGTTGGGTCCAGTCTATCACGAACCCAGTCTCCAATTATGCTAATTGATAAGGCTAAGAAAAAAATAATTAACCCTGGAAATAGTGTAAGCCACCACGCTGTAAGCAAACGATCGCGACCCTCACTCATTATTTGACCTAAGCTTGTTAAGGGCGGCTGAACACCAAGCCCTAAAAAGCTTAACGCCGTTTCTAGTAAAACCGTTAACGGTAAGTTTATCGTAAATTGTACTAAAACTATATTTAAAACATTAGGAAAAATATGACGGAAGTATATTCTAAAGGAAGAGGCGCCCAACGCACGAATTGCCATTACATATCCATGCTCTTTTGCCGAGAGTACAGCACCACGCATCAGGCGCGCGTAAACCTCCCAACCATTTAGACCCACAAGTAAAAGAAACAATGTAAAGCTACTATTAAAAACTGCTAACACGAATAGCGCGACAACAATAATTGGCAGTGACGCCTGAACATCTACAGCACCAATAATAAAGGCCTCTATAGGTCCCCTTTTTGCAGCCGCGATAATACCCAGCAACGAACCCAAAACGGCCCCAACCAGGGTTCCAACAATTGCCACAATTAGTGTTATTTGTGCTCCGACAGCTAAACGGACTAATAAATCTCTTCCCCTGCCATCTGTACCTAGCGGGTAAGTCCATGTTCCACCAAACCCAATCGGGGGTTTTAAACGGTCAAACAACGAAGTTGCCCGAAACTCGTGTGGCGACAAAAGTTGTCCGAAAAGAGCAAATAAAACAAATACGATAACAAAGCCTAAAGCTAACTTTACTACTATTGGAGTCGAAAAACTCTTAAAATTTTTATCACAATCACTCACTGTACTCTAATCCGCGGATCTATGATTAAGTATAAGAAATCTACCAATAAGTTCGCAACAACCATGGTTCCCGCTATAGCCAATACAATAAATTGAACAGTCGCTATATCCCTAGTGGCAACAGATCGAACTAAAAGTTGGCCGACACCTGGCCAAGCAAAAACCTGTTCAGTTACAACAGACCCTGCTATGAGACCTCCTAAGGATAATCCAATTAAAGTAACTAGTGGTATTGCAGCATTCGGCATTGCATGAAAAAATAACCTTCTTGTCCTAGGAATTCCCCGCGCTTCGGCCGCCAGTAAAAAAGGTTTGTTTATGGTTTCTAATAGCGAAGATCTACTAAAACGCGCATAACTACCGGTTGACGCTAAACCTAAAGTTAAGGCGGGGGGCAATACACCAACCCAAGATATTGATGCACCCTGACCACCCAAATAGGTCTGAAAGCCTAAAGCGCCAATAAGGATTACTGCAAGCCCAAAAAGAAAATTTGGCATCGCAAAGGCAAAAACTGAAAAAGCCATAACGCCTCTATCTAAAAAATTACCTCGGTTTAATGCCGCCACCGTTCCTAAGGAAATTCCTACCGTTAAAGCGATTAGTAAAGAAAACCCACCTAAGTATAATGTCGCTGGAAGTCTGTCTAAAAATAAACTTACGGAAGATCTGCCAGAATCGACGGAATACCCAAAATCTCCCTTAACAATTTGGGCAAGGTAACTAGTATACTGAACCCAAAGAGGTTTATCCAAACCCAGTTTTTCTGCATAATAGTCAATAACTTCTTGTGGTGCATCAGGAGGTGCCATTGCAGCGGCAGGGTCACCAGAAAACCTTATAAAAATAAACACAAGGCTCACTGTTAATAACAAAGTGATAAAAGCTCTTAATAGCTTTGATAAGATAAACCCTGTCATAGTGCTTCTCCCCCCTGGTAACCAGGAGCTGAAGAAAGAAGCATTTTTGTGTATTTAGCTTGTGGGTTCTTAAAAACTGAAGAGGTTGGTCCACTTTCAACAACTTGGCCATCCTTCATAACAATCACACTGTCAGAAATCGCCGCAGCTACATGTAAGTCATGGGTAATAAACACCATCGCAAACCCTAGTCTTTTTTGTAAATCCTCAAACAAGTCTAATATTTTAACCTGTATCGAAACATCTAGCGCCGAAACGGCTTCATCTGCTATTAAAACTTCAGGTCGCATAATTAATGCTCTAGCTATACAAATGCGTTGGCGCTGCCCTCCAGAAAATTCTTGAGGATACCTCTCGGCTGACTGTGGTGTAAGTCCAACTAAAGATAACATTTCTATGGCACGGGAATTAGCTTCATCCCAAGACGATCCGTGAATAATCGGACCCTCTGCTATTGCATCTATAATTTTAAACCGAGGGTCTAACGCCCCAAAGGGATCTTGAAGAACAACCTGAACCTTGGAACGAAAGTTTCTCAAATGGGCGCCCTTAAGATCCGCAATATCTTTTCCACGATAATAAATTTTGCCTGCATTTGTGTTTTCAAGGCGTAGTAAACATTTTGCAAGTGACGACTTTCCTGAACCGCTTTCTCCTACAACCGCTAACGTACTACCAGCTGTTAAACTTAACGAAACCTTCTGAACGGCCTTAAATTTTGTTTGGTTAAAAAAGAAACCTTTTTTATAGGTTAATGAAATATTATCTGCCTTAAGTATCTCTTCCGTCTCTTTAAGTTTTTTCTTCGATGTATCGAGATTGGCAGCCTTTAATAACCTTTGAGTGTACTCGTTTTGTGGGTTTTTTAAAACATTTTTTACACTTCCTTGTTCTAAAATTTTTCCATCTTTCATAACAGCAATCTGATCTCCAATCTCAGAAACAACTCCAAAATCGTGAGTAATAAACAATACTGATGTGTTAAACTCTACCTTTAGTTTAGTAATAAGTTCTAAAATTTCAGCTTGTGTTGTGACATCTAGAGCTGTCGTTGGTTCGTCTGCAACCAAAAGAGATGGGTTTAATAACAAAGCACCAGCAATTACTATGCGTTGCGCTTGACCACCTGACATCTCATGTGGGTAAGACCGGTAGGCACTCTCAGGGTTCGGCAAGAGTACCGCGCTAAGCATTTTTAAAACACGCGGCTTACGCTCTTTACGAGAAATCCCATGGACAAGTAATATCTCTTCTAATTGGTGTCCAACTTTTTTAATTGGGTTCAAGCTTGCTACTGCATCTTGAAACACCATTCCCATTTTTACACTTCGTAACAAATTGAAACTTGGTGACCTTTGTTTAGGGATACTTTTTCCTAGAAGCTTTATTGTTCCTTCTTTTAATGGGAGCGCTGCAGGTAAAATACCCATAATTGCTTGTGCAATTACTGACTTTCCTGAACCACTTTCCCCAACAAGACAAAGCGTTTGTTGGGGAAGTATAGTTAATGAAATATCTCTTACTGCCCATTGTCGATCAGCTCCTAACGGAAGACCTATACCGACATTGCTTAACTCTAGTATAGCAGCATTAGTATTTTTCATATATGGCTCAGATCTCTTTTTATTTTAAGTACATACTATCAAAAATAGTTACCGCAGAGTTTCCTGGATCCCAGTTAAGGTCTTCCCGAACTCCATAACTAACCACATTTCTCCAAAGATACATACCAGGGGTTATATCTTCCCATTCTGCTACAAGGTCTAAATAA
Organism: uncultured Paracoccaceae bacterium; assembly: GCA_905181985.1. GTDB lineage: Bacteria > Pseudomonadota > Alphaproteobacteria > Rhodobacterales > Rhodobacteraceae. The sequence continues at coordinate 15,336 of CAJIZW010000064.1, forward strand.
GCTGCATTTCTAGAAGAAAAGTCTTGGGCTGCTGCAAATCTTTCACCAATTTCTAAGAATTTATCAGACGGGATCCAAGTTTTATGCTTAGCTCGAGTTCTACTAGAGAATGGTCCCCAATCTAACCATAATGGTCGGTAAGGGTCACCCGAAAACTCACTAGACATTGACATGTTTAGCATGTGAAATGGGCGTTTATACGCAAGGCCAAAATTATCCACAATCATCATGCGGACGTTAATTCCTATTTCTCGCCATTGCTCTACCATAAATTCGGCAGCTACTTCATAGTTAGGATAAAAGCCTCTGGTAATATGCCAAATAAGTTCTTCACCATCATAGTTAGTTTTTGATAAAAACTCAGCAGCTCTCTTTGGATCATACGTATATACCGCTTTACGGTTAGGGTCATAGTAGTCACCATATTCTGGAAAATTAAAAGGAGCTGGCACATAAGTTGCATCACCCCATAGAGCTTTTACGATCCCATCCCTATCAATTGCTGTGACCATCGCCTTACGCAAGTTAACATCCTTCAGAGGGTTGTTAGGTGTCTCTTCTGTATCAAGGGTGTTAAAAGCAAACATAGGGTAATTTTCTATAGATTTCTCCATCACCTTAATACCGGCTGTTCCACTTACAGAAGCTACTTGGTCAGCAGGAATACTCACAATTACATCAAACTCTCCAGCTGCTAGGCCAGCATAACGTGTAGAAAATTCTGGAACTATCCTATATGTTAAGCTTGCTGCTGGCGCAGGGCCCTTCCAATAATCATCAAAAGCTATAGCAACAAGCTCAGCGGCTGAATCAAATGAAACTATTTTGTAAGGACCGGTGCCAATTGGTTTTTGACCAAACGCATCGGTACCTACCTCATTATAATAATGTTTTGGTAGAACAAAACCTAACGGTGTTACCAAACGATATGCAAAACTTGGGTCTGGTGTAGCCGTTTCAATTTCAACCGTCAGCGGACCAGTAGCCTCAGATCTAACAATACCTGCTGCATACCTTTTTCCTCTTGGGGCCATTGGTTTCTTTGCCCATAAGCGTTCCTCAGAAATTGAAAAGGCAACATCCTCTGCGTCCATTACGTGTCCATCGTGAAACTTCACACCTTCTCTTAAATGAAAAGTCCAGATTGTTGGCGTTGTTCTTTCCCAGCTAGTGGCTAACCATGGTACTAATTTGTTTCCATCTGGGTCTTCCCACCTATTTCTCCTTATTAATGTATCAAACACATTAGAGTGAACACGTGCCCCAGTGGTTGATATACCAATAACAGGGTCCATTGTTTTCCAAAGGTTATCAACAGCTATAACTAAATCAGGTCGCTCCTTGGCTGACAAAGAGATTGGCGACATAAATATTGTCCCAAACGCCAGTACTGTTGCAAGGAGTATTCGAACATTCGATTTCATAACATTTCCTTTCTATAGTTCTTTGTTTAGTTTTTAGTTTAGTTTTTATTAATTTAGCTTTTTTCATAAGAGAGCTTGTAAGCTCTCTCATTTTTTAGTGATGGAATTTGACCACGCACTCCTTCAACTTGAGATAAATCTAGGTTAACAACTCCAAAACCCGGCTCGCTACCACTCATCTCAAGTAAAATCTTTCCCCAAGGGTCTATCACCATACTATGACCATACGTTTGTCGGCCATCATCATGTTTGCCTGCCTGTGCCACAGCTATTACAAAAGCACCGTTCTCTATTGCTCTCGCTCTTAACAAAACTTCCCAATGCGCTTCCCCTGTGGGAACAGTAAATGCCGAAGGGATAAACATAATCGTTGCGCCACTTTTTGCATAATCCCTGTAAAGATGAGGAAACCTTAGATCATAACAAACAGACAAACCCCAAGGACCCCAAGGAGTGTCAACAACTTTGGCTTCGGTCCCCGGGTTATACCTATTAGACTCTCCAGTAGCTGGTCGTCCTTCTAAAAAAACATCAAATAAATGAATTTTATCATATGTTGTAACTGTTTCTCCACTCATATTAATCAAATTAGTGTGGTTAAGAAATCTCCCATCCCCACTTGAAATGGGTGTAGAACCGTTATGTATCCAAATTCCAGAAAACTTTGCTAATTTTTTACAAGCCAATATATAAGGATCGTCTGACTCAGTAGTAATCTGTGTACGGGCATCATCTCGGTCTTTATTCATCATCCCTGCGGCCTCAGGCAAGGCTAAAAGCTGACAACCCTCGTTCACTGCATGACGCACTGCTTTTTCAAGAAATTCTATATTTCCAGCATGACGGTTCGTGGATGTCATTTGAGCCACACAAACACGAAGCTTATTATCCATACTATATTGTTCCCTGTCTTCAGTTTTCACAATCAAGTTAGAACATCATTTAAACAAAAAAAAGCAAAAAGTACTTGGAAGTCGTCTAAAAAACTAACATAAGGACATATGTCCAGCACATCTAGACTTCCTCCACTTAAAGCCCTTCGAGCCCTCGAAGCAGTTCACCGAACAGGATCAGTTACAGCCGCTGCAAATTTACTCAATGTGTCTCATTCCGCAGTAAGTCATCAAATGAAAGTTCTAGAAACTTGGGCACTCTACCCTCTTTTTACCCGCCATGGACGTGTAATAGGTTTAACATTAGCAGGAAAAAGCCTCGCTAGCGTAGCACATGAGGCTTTCGATTCTATTAGGCATGAGGTGGACAGAATCCCTATGCGTGCTATGCGAAGCATAGGGATTGGTAGCCTACCGCTAGTCGCAACTAAGTGGGTAATGCCTCGGCTAAAAGAATTTCACATAAAGCACCCAGAAATAAATATTCATTTAAGTATGGCGCAAAATGATCGCCCTATAACACCATTGCCCGATATCGAGATTCTTTTCGCAAAAAAATCTCAACTTCTACCTGACGATATTGCTTTGTTTGAAGGAACAGCTGTTCCTGTATCTTCTGTATCTCTTTTAGAGACTTTTCACGGTGATGTTAAGAAACTACTAGAAAATGGCCCCCTTATTCATGATGAGGATCTTAGGATGTGGCCACTTTGGTTTAATAATAATGTTGAATATACCAGATCAGAAGTGGAAACCTCCGGCTTAGTAGTCGAGGGCTCAGCTTTACTAAGGTCGGCCGCACTTAATGGGCATGGGGTAGCGCTGTGTAGAAGTTCTTTTTTAGATGAGGACGTTGCTGCAGATAACCTAGTCATTCTATCGAACAACAAAATCGATAATGACTGGTGTTACTTTATCCGTTGTGAGGCTGCTAAACGGGACGATGCGGGTGTCAATAAGGTCTTAAATTGGCTTATTCACGAAAACAAGAAATAACTTATAACAACTAGTTTTCCAAAAATCCTCTAGGCCTTTGCCATTAAAGCCTGCATGATAGGTATTAAATCGTCTGTTTTTTCAAATGTTTTTGATGCCGCCACATATCTATCTCGTCTTAGTAAAAAAGTTCTGTTCATAAGTTTCTTGAATGGTTTTTTTGAAAAAACTCTTTCACAATCTCGAAATATTGGGAAATAAGTAGATTTTGGGTTCATCCACTCTGGCGTTAAACCAATAACCTTAACATTTTCTTGTAAAATCTTTTCTACCATTTTAGCTGTAATATTTTTTTCGGGGCTTTCCGAAAATACTATTACCGTAAGTTTGTCTTTCAATATTTTATCTAAAAGAATCCGCTCACGATCAACCCCCTCAACAACAGGTTGAGGAAACATTTGACCGACGATATTCTCTGTATCCATACTCTGCCAGACTAATCCGTCCTTAAACCTTGGTTTTGGTTTATAACGCATTTGTGAAAAGTAATCTTTTGCTGGAGGGTAAAGGCCTAAAACACGAAAACCCCCCCTAATCAAAGCCCCTTGAACCCTAGATGAAGGCATCATAATTTGACCCATGCGCAAAGCTAAGTTAATCATTGCAGCTGCGTGAGGCTTTCTTTCCGTTTCATAGCTATCAAGAAACCTATCTGAAACATCTGAGCTCTGTAAAGCTTCTGATAGCTTCCAGGCTAGATTGTGAGCATCTCGCAAACCACTATTCATTCCTTGCCCTGCAAAAGGTGGCGTTAAGTGAGCGGCATCACCAGCCAAAAATATTCGTTTTTTTCTCCAGAACTCTGCAAGCCTTGCATGAAAAGTATAAACCCGCACTCGCTGAATTTCTTCATTTTCGTCGTCCCCAACTAAACGCAAAAGCTTCCTTACATTACTTTCTTCAACTATCCGCTCAGGATCCTCACCTTTTCGAAGTTTAAATTCATATCTACGAATTCCATATGGCCCAGGTAATGTTATACAAGAGCGGCTTGGGTCACACAGCACTTCGGTATGAAAACAACTGTTCTTTGTTGTTTTAAGGTCTACAATTAACCAAGGCTCTTCGAAAGTTGTCCCTAGCATTTTAATTCCAAGTGCTTTTCGAGTTGCTGATTGCCCTCCATCACAGGCGATCATGTATCGAGATACTATCTCATACTCATTTCCTTCATGAGGCTTAACTGAAGCAATAACTGTTTCTGAGTTATCCTTAAAACTAACCATCGTCGTTTTGAAAAAAAACTTAACAGACTCAAAGCGCTTTAGTCCATTCAAAAGAAGTGACTCTAACCTTGGTTGTTGAAAAGCGTTTCGCTTGTCAAACCCAAACTCTTTAGAGGACGGCTTTACCTCAGAAAAAACCTGCCCTGAGGGTCCTTTATAAATAGAACCATACCCACGAGTCACAATTTTTTCTACTTTGCTCGAAAGACCAGCCGCCTGTAAGGCCCGCATAGACTCATCATCAATGGAAACAGCTCTAGGCTCTTGAACTGTCCCGTCATTTCGTTCAATCACAACGGTCTCAACACCCATAGATCCAAGAAGGTTAGCCAACAGTAATCCAGTCGGGCCTGCTCCAACTATTAATACATCGGTCTTTGCTATGGTCTTACTTTTTGTCACATCAGAGACTTGCGATACTTATTCACCTATTACCGGGTTAGCCAATATACCAAGCATACCAATTTCGACTTCAACCAAATCACCCGGGACCATATATACTGGTGGCTCTCGTTTATCTCCAACTCCACCAGGCGTTCCAGACACTATTACATCCCCAGGCGCTAATGGAGTAAACTGTGACACATAGCTTATAAGTCGTGGGATTGGAAAAATTAGGTCAGAAAGTGTTGCATCTTGCATTACCTCCCCGTTTAATCGCGTTTGAATAGGTAGTTTAGTATAATCTCCCACCTCTTCTCGGGTCACCATATATGGGCCAAATGCTCCAGTACCGGGGAATGTCTTTCCAGGCGTAAATTGGGAAGTGTGCCTCTGCCAATCCCTCACACTGCCATCATTATAGCACGCATAGCCCCCAACATGGCTTAATGCTGATTCCTCAGAAATATTTCGTCCACCTTGTCCAATAATTACAGCCATTTCTCCCTCATAATCAAACCTCTCAGTAGATTTAGGTTTAATAAGAGCCTGTCCGTGAGCTACTTGTGAGTCTGCGTATCGTACAAATATTGTTGGATACGCTACATCAGGGCGCTGTGTTTCCTTTCGGTGGTTTTCATAATTCAGACCTATACAGATAATTTTTGTTGGGTTAGGAATCACTGGTAAAAGTGTGACATCTGACATTGAAAAATTAGGTGGCCTATCTTCAATATAGTCCTCTATAAACTCTAGAAGGTCCGATTCCATGGCTCCTTTAATTGTATCAACGCCATAATCTAATTGGTTAGTTAAATCTACAACTCCTCCGTCAACAAGTGCGCCGAAGCCAATATCTCCTAGTCGTGTAAAGCTAATAAGTCTCATAATGTTTCCTTTCAAGAACGCAAAATAGCATTTCCCCATAAATTAAGTGTTCGTTCTGCTTGTGGCCAATCTCTTATTTCACGATCACAAACAACCTCTAACTCCGCTGAAACTTCTATCCAGTTGCCGTCGGGATCTTCAATAAATACAAATAAGTTATTACCTGGTCCATGACGCCCAGGACCCCACATCAAGCTGACATCATGGTCCGAAAAATGATCACACCAGTCCCTAATATAATCCCAACTACCAGCCTCATATGAGTGGTGATCAACACCTTTCCGATCAGATTTGAAACACGCAATAGTGTGGTGTTCATGGTTAGACGTTGTAAAACAAGTAGCTAATGAACCGTCATCATGTAAAACTTGGTCTGTTACTCTAAATCCAAGTTTACCACAATAAAAGTCTCTAAATCTTTCAACATCAAATGATGCAAACGTAAGGTGTTGTATAGGCCCCTTAATTGCTTTTCTTTTGTTGTCAGTAAACCTAGCAATCCCAAAGCATAGAAGGTTTCCGTCAGGGTCTTTTAAAGAAAATGCTCCATCTTCGAAATAAGAAGAGCTACTATCTGAGATTTTAATGTTTTCACTAAGGACTCTAGACCTTAAGGCCTCTAAACCTTCCCTATCTCTACATGCCATGCCCGCATAGGCCATTTTCTTGTTTTCTCCAGGAACAAAAACCATGCGTCTTCCTGGTCCCTCACATCGCCACTCGGTATCAGACTGCTTGTTAAAATCCATATCCATAACGTTTGAATAAAACAACGCCAAGCGCTCTGGGCACAAACTCTCAAAAGAGAGGTGATGAAGATAAAAGCCTGCTTGAACGGCAGTTAAAGTCATTAAAATTCTCCTAAAGCGCTAAGTAGCTTCATTTACTTAAAGCCTAATGCCTCTAATCAATCTTTATTTGTTCATAACAAATAAACAGTATAATACACATGTATTTTTCTCTTACTTCAATATCTATTCTTTATAAAAATGCAACTGGTCAAAAATCATAAATAGTTTTAGTTTGTCTGTGACAAATTCTCCTTGAACTTTTCATTTGTAAATTTATTTAAAAACCTCTTAGGATATATCATGGATGGAACAGTAAAAACAATAACCCCTATGATGGCTCAGTTCCTAAACATCAAAGAAGAGTACAAAGATGCGTTGCTATTTTATAGAATGGGAGATTTCTACGAGTTGTTTTTTGAAGATGCCATTGTCGCATCGAAGGCTCTCGGGATTACACTTACAAAAAGAGGCCAGCATAGTGGAAAAGATATTCCAATGTGTGGTGTTCCTGCTCATGCCTCGGAGAGCTACCTACTAGAGCTAATAACTCAAGGTTTTAAAGTTGCCGTTTGTGAGCAAATGGAAAGCCCTGTAGAGGCAAAAAAAAGAGGTCCAAAATCTGTAGTAAACCGTGAGGTTGTTAGGCTTGTTACAGCTGGCACTCTAACAGAAGAAAGCTTATTAGACTCCTCTAGTAATAATTTTTTGTTAGCTTTTTCTGAGATCAGATCAGAGGGTGCCATCGCTTGGGTAGATATGTCTACTGGCGAGCTCACAACAAGCCAGTGTGCTAGAACTAAATTAGCCGTTGAGCTGTCCAGACTTTCGCCAAGTGAAATTATAATATCTGAAGACATATATAACGACATTAATCCACTTGCTACTGAAGCCGGCATTGTGCTCTCTCCACTTGGTAAAAGTAGCTTTGATAGCAGTTCCTCTGATAGACGTTTAAAAAAATTATACAGTGTCTCTTCCCTCGACTCATTTGGAACTTTTACTCGGGCTGAGCTATCAGCAATGGGTGCGCTTATTGATTATCTAGATATAACTCAAAAGGGTCGTCTCCCTTTTTTAAAAACCCCAGTAAAAGAAAATAAGGAAAAAATATTACAAATTGATCCTGCTACTAGAAGAAATTTAGAAGTTTTACGGAACTTAAAAGGAGAAAAATCCGGCTCTCTACTGTCCACAATAGACAAAACACAAACATCTCCTGGTGCTAGGCTTTTAGAGAGATGGTTGTCGGGGCCCTCAACAGATTTAGCATTAATAGAGGGCAGGTTAGACTGTGTTAGCTTATTTTACAAAAATAAAGATCTTCGAGAACTTGTTCAAAACCTTCTTAAAGAAACTCCAGACCTTGGCCGTATACTGTCTCGTTTATCCATAGACCGTAGTGGACCACGTGATTTAAGCTCTATTAGAAATGGACTTGTTCAAGCTCAACATCTGAATCAACTGTTTTCCATTACAGATCTTCCAAACCTTATAAAAGAGAAAAACTATATGCTCATAGGGTTTTCAGAAACTATTTCATTGCTTAAAAATGCTTTAGACGAAAATCCTCCGCAACTAATAAAAGATGGTAATTTTATAAAAAAAGGGTTCTCAAAAAGCTTAGATGAAAATCGGTTATTAAGGGATGATAACAAAAAAATAATAAGTCAATTACAGTCGAGCTATGTTGAAAAAACAGGTATTTCATCCCTAAAAATTAAATATAATAACGTTCTTGGTTATTTTATTGAAACAACGACTAATCATAGCGAAAAAATGTTTTCTCAAGTTTTTTCTGATCTTTTTATTCATCGTCAAACTACAGCTAACTCTGTTAGGTTCACAACAGTAGAGCTCTCCAGCCTTGAAACAAAGCTATTAAACGCCACAAGTGCAATAAGTGGCCTAGAAAAAGAAATTTTTAGTAGGCTTAGGGATTCTGTCTTATCCAGTATTGTTCCGCTCACCTACTTAGCATCAACATTGGCAGAAATTGATGTGTTTTGTAGTCTTGGATATCTTGCAAGTGATTCAGAATGGGTTAAACCGAAGTTAGATCATTCTCGGGACTTTAAAATAATTTCTGGAAGACACCCAGTAGTTGAACATTCAATTAACAGAGCAGGAAACACCCCGTTTGTCTCAAACTCATGTGACTTGTCAGCTGTTAAGGATGGGGCCAACATCTGGCTACTAACAGGACCAAATATGTCTGGGAAATCAACTTTTTTACGCCAGAACGCATTGATAGCAATCCTTGCTCAAATAGGATCATATGTACCAGCGGTAGAAGCAAAAATAGGTCTATTTTCGCAAGTTTTTAGTAGAGTAGGTGCTTCTGATGACCTAGCAAGAGGGAGATCTACCTTTATGGTAGAAATGGTTGAAACAGCTGCGATTTTAAACCAAGCTGATGACCGTGCTCTAGTTATTTTAGATGAAATAGGGAGAGGCACCTCAACCTACGATGGCCTATCAATTGCTTGGGCTACTCTTGAACATCTACACTCAAAAAACAAATGCAGAGCTCTATTTGCTACACATTATCATGAATTAACAGCTACTAGTAAAACCCTTGAAAGTGTTCAAAACGCGACTGTAGCCGTGAAGGAGTGGGAAGGAGAAATAATTTTCCTACATACCGTAAAAAGCGGATCAGCAGATCGATCTTATGGAGTGCAAGTGGCAAAACTTGCTGGTTTACCTTCGTCTGTCATTAAGAGAGCTCAGTTTATTCTAAGTTCTCTAGAAAACTCATCAAGGGAAAACAGTGTTACAGACAATCTTCCTCTTTTTTCTACTCCAGTCAACTACCCAAGGGGTATCAAAAAAATTGATCTACTCAGGGTTAAGTTAAGAAATAGTAACCCTGACACCCTTTCTCCTAAGGATGCTCTGCAATTATTATATGAATTAAAAGATCTTCAAGGTGTTGATGAAACCCCAACCTGAGCTGGCCTTAACAATCGTTCTTTCAACGTAAAACCTTCAGCTAATACTTGAATTATATATCCTGCCTTCACATCTGAAGAGGGTGCTTCAAACATTGCCTGATGTTCTTGGGGATCAAATTTATCTCCAACATCAGGTAAAATAGGTTCAATACCGTGCTTTCCAAAGACATGTATCAATTCCTTAAGCGTGAGCTCTATTCCTTCTATAACAGCCTTAGAGGATTCACGCTGTTCTTCCGTGACTACGTCTACAGCTCTACGCAAGTTATCATAAACTGCAAGCATATCTTTTGCTAATCTAGAGCCTCCATACTCCTCTGCTTCTCTTCTATCTCGCTCTCCTCGCTTCCGAGTGTTCTCTAAATCTGCGAATGAGCGCAATAACCTATCTTGGAGGCTGTTTTTTTCTTCTTTAAGGCTTTCAATATCGTCTACTGCTTCAGGTTCCGTTAAATCTACATCTTCTTCTGCCAGTTTTTCTAAATGGTCTGTTTGAAAGTCATCTTCATCTTTTAATTTAGTCATTTTCTTCCTTTATCTATTTTAGATATTAATTTTCCGACCACCTGAGCAGTATAATCAACAATGGGAACAATTCTCCCGTAATTAAGCCTTGTTGGGCCGATAACACCAACTGCACCGATAATTTTTTTCTCTATATTCATATAGGGTGAAATAATCAAAGATGAACCCGAAAGTGAAAAAAGTTTGTTTTCTGATCCAATAAATATTCTGACTCCTTCTCCTTCATCTGTTAATTGTAGAAATTCCGCTATATCTCGTTTACGTTCTAAGTCGTCAAACAGGTTTTTTACTCTCTCAATTTCATGATCGTGTCGAGTCTCATCTAGCAAATTAGATCTACCTCTAACAATCAATCTTTCACTAGCAATATCTGCATTTTCCCAAACAGCTAAACCTAACTTTACAAGTTCAGTAGCTAAGACATCTAATTCACGTCTATTTTTTTTAATTTCTATTTGTATTTTTAATCTAATCTCCGACAGGGTGTGACCAATGCCAATGTTATTTAAAAAGTTTGCAGCTTCTCTCATTGACGATGGTGTCTGTCCCTTTGGTGGAACAAAAACCCGGTTTTCAACACTTCCATCTCCAAAAACTAATACTACCAATGTACGATCTTCAGCTAAGCTCACAAACTCTATATGCTTAATTGGCGCTTCTTGTTTAGGACAAAAGACCAGGCTTGCACTTTGTGTTAACCCAGAAAGAGCTGTGCCTATACTATCTAATAATGATGTAACTGCTGATTGGCTCTCCCCAATAGTATCATCTATACGAAGTTTATCTTCATTGCTCGCTTGCCCAACCTCCAGTATCCCATCAACAAACATCCTTAAACCTAGTTGAGTAGGTATTCTGCCAGCAGAAATATGAGGGCTATCCAAAAGCCCCAAAAGCTCTAAGTCCTGCATTACATTCCGAACAGTCGCTGCACTAACTTTTTCTGATAATGTTTCTGTTAAAGCAGCAGAGCCCATTGGTTCACCAGTCGACAAATAGTTTTCTACTACTTGTTGGAAAACCTCTCGGCTCCTTTCACTCATTATACTTGTAATGTTTTTTGTAGAAGCCATAAAAAACCCTAATTCAGCATATTTGTTTACTAGTTTATTAACTCATTAGTCAATCGTACTTGCAAACTTCTTTAAAGAAAGCGTATTTGGTACGAATAAAGTAGGAGAAAACATTATGCGACCGTCTGGTAGAAGTTTAAACGAAATTAGAAATGTTTCCATTGAAACACACATTACTAAACATTCTGAGGGCTCATGTCTAATAAAGTGTGGAGAAACTCATGTTATTTGTACAGCCACTATAGATGAAAAAGTGCCCCCATTTTTAAGAAACTCTGGCTTAGGTTGGGTAACAGCTGAGTACGGTATGTTACCTAGATCAACAAATACTAGAATGCGGAGAGAATCAAAAAATGGGCAATCCGGTCGGACACAAGAAATTCAACGCCTTATAGGGAGGTCACTTCGCGCTGGCATAGATCGTGTTTCATTAGGTGAAAGACAGATCATTATAGATTGTGACGTTATTCAAGCGGACGGCGGCACTCGTTGTGCCAGTATAACTGGTGGTTGGGTTGCTTTGAGACTTGCTATTAATTCACTATTAGAAAAAGGGGTTTTAAAAACTGACCCAATAACAGATCACGTTGCGGCTGTCAGCTGTGGAATATATGCGGGTCAACCTGTATTAGATTTAGATTACCAGGAAGATAGTGACGCGGGAACGGACGCAAATTTTGTACTAACTGGTGCAGGTAATCTTATTGAAGTTCAAGCATCTGCTGAAGGTGCGCCTTTTAGCCGTTCTGAGCTTGATGCCCTAATTACCTTAGCTGAAAAGGGTGTTAGTTCTTTAATCTCAAGCCAGAAAAACGCTGTTACAATAAATGACTAATTTACTAGGTGAAGAGCTCTTAATTGCAACCCATAATAAAGGAAAGCTGGAAGAAATTTCTGCACTTTTAGTTGGTTATGATATAAAAATATCGTCAGCTAAAGATTATAATTTAATAGAGCCTGCTGAAACAGAAAATACCTTCGTTGGGAATGCTAGGATAAAAGCACACGCGGCCTCTAAGTCAACAGGGCTTCCAGCTTTGTCTGACGATAGCGGCGTAGAGGTTGATGCTCTAAACAACCTCCCAGGTGTATATACCGCCGACTGGGCAGAAGTTGATGGAGGCAGGGACTTCAATAAAGCCATGGAAAAGGTCCTTTATGAACTAAACTCTATCAAAGCTTCTTTTCCTCGGACTGCTCGGTTTTGTTGTACACTTTGTTTGGCTTGGCCAGACGGAAGCGATAAAATTTTTTCGGGCGTAGTTCCCGGTGAAATTATCTGGCCAATGCGTGGGAAAAACGGGCATGGGTATGATCCTATTTTTCAACCTGAAGGTCAAAACTTAACTTTTGGTGAAATGGATCGCTGGGAAAAAAATAATATGAGCCACAGAGCTAAAGCTTTCGAAAAATTTTTGCGTTATTTAGATGGTTAAAAATTGGCAAAGAGCTGGTTTTGGCCTTTATATACATTGGCCCTTTTGTCAATCTAAGTGCCCATACTGCGATTTCAACAGTCATGTTTCTTCAAACATTGATCAGGAAGCGTGGACTGAAGCTTACCTTTCAGAGATTAGTAACAATTACCACTTTTCTTCAGAAAAAGTTCTCAACACGGTTTTCTTTGGGGGTGGAACACCAAGCCTAATGCCATCTAAAACAATAGAAACAATTATCACTCACATATTATCCCTTTGGAAAACGTCAAATCAACTTGAAATTACATTAGAGGCTAATCCCACCTCAATAGATGTTTCAAGGTTTAAAGAATACAGGTCAGCTGGAGTTAACAGGGTTTCTGTCGGAGTCCAGTCACTCGATGACACGTCTTTAAAGTGTCTGGGAAGACTTCACACTGGTAAAGAAGCTATAATAGCCGTTCAGACAGCTCAGTCTGTTTTTGATCGTGTTAGTTTTGATCTTATTTATGCACGTCAAAACCAAACCATTAAAGCTTGGGAACAAGAACTGCTGTCTGCCTTATCACTCGGCACAAACCACATGTCACTTTATCAACTAACGATAGAAGATGGTACTGTTTTTGGGGACCGTGCAAAAATAGGCAAGCTTCCAGGATTACCTTCAGAGGACCTTTCTGCAGACATGTATACGCTTACCCAAGAAATTATGAGTAGTAATAGGTTGCCCCTGTATGAAGTATCAAATCACGCCTTTCCGGGGGAGGAATCTCGCCATAATTTAATTTATTGGCGCGGTGGTGATTTTATTGGTATTGGGCCTGGTGCCCATGGCAGATACTACCAAGGACCCAAACGAAAAGCTACGGTAATGACAAAAAACCCTAACAAATGGCTTTCTCAAATAAAAAGGTTAGGTCATGGCGCAGAACCTAGTACCGTATTATCAAAGTCTGACGAAGCATTAGAATATTTAATGATGTCAGCTCGATTAGTTGAAGGAACTGATTTAAAATTTTTAGATACATTAGATTTAAATCTATTAAATTACAATAATATCAAAGGCTTAAAAAAGTTGGGGTTGATATTTGTTAAAAACGAAAGAATGGTCGTGACGCCTGAAGGGCGACCAGTTCTTAATAGTGTTTTATCAGAATTAATTTCCTAATAAGTTTGATACTTAAAGAATCTGCTTTAAGAGATGATGAAATTCTTCCCCCTCTGATGCTTTATCATTTTAAGATAAAATCTCACAAACTTTATCAAGCTCTGACAGACTATTGTATGATATAGTAACTACTCCAACACCCGACGATGCTTTATGTTCTATTGTTACCTTAAGACCGGTGTTTAAACTTAACTGCTTTTCTAAATCTATTGTATCTGCAAGTTTTCTTTTATTATTCGTCTCCTTTAAGTTTAATCGCACACTTTTCTTTTTTGAACTTCCCCTTACTAACGCCTCTGTTTCCCGGACACTAAGGCCTAAATTCACTATTTTTCTAGCGATTGAACTTGGGTTTTCTGTTGTAATAATTGCTCGCGCATGGCCAACCGACAGTGACCCATCTTGTATCCAATCGAGGACAAGGCCAGGCAACGTTAATAGCCTTAAAGCATTTGCAATATAACTCCTGCTCTTTCCTAGAGCTTGAGAAAGCTGCTCCTGACTTTGTGCAAATTTTTCTTGTAATTGCTGAAAACCTAAAGCTTCTTCAACTGGGTTCAAATCTGATCTTTGAATGTTCTCTATAATTGCAACCTCAAGAACCTCTAGATCAGTAAACTCTCCAACAACAACTGGTACCTCGTGAAGTTGTGCCAGTTGTGCGGCTCTCCAGCGCCTCTCGCCTGCCACAATCTCGTATAAATCAGGAGCATCTGGGTCAGGCCTTACTAGTATAGGTTGAAGAATTCCCTTAGATGCTATTGATACAGCCAGCTCCTCTAAAGGCTTTTTTGAGAATATTTTCCTAGGTTGGTTTTTATTGGGCTTGATTAACTCAATAGAAACCTGTTTTTTATTATCAGCTTTATCCGGACCTGAGCTCGAAAACTCTGCCGACAGTGCTGCGTTAGCCATTAATTCAGATAAGCCCCTTCCAAGAGCTCTCTTTGGCTTTAATTTCCCTAATTTTGTCATTTATCCACTCCTAGTTAACGTCATGTCTTGCTAAAATCTCTAATGCTAACGCTTTATAAGCAGATGCACCTTTAGATCTTGGTGAGTAATCAAAAATAGACTTTCCATATGATGGAGCCTCACTTAGCTTTACACTCCTTGGTATAACAGACTGATAAACAAGTCCCTTAAGGTTGTCTCGAACATCATCTTCAACCTGCCGACTAAGGTTATTCCTTTTATCAAACATTGTTAAGACAATTCCTTCAAACCTTAAGCCTGGGTTTGCTGTATCTCTAATTTCCTTAACGGACAACATAAGTTGGGAAAGCCCTTCAAGTGGAAGAAACTCAGCTTGGAGCGGAACAAGAACAGAGTCAGAGGCTACAAGAGCATTAATTGTTAAAAGGTTTAAAGAAGGCGGGCAATCAATTAATATATAGTCTAATTTGTTTTGACCAAAATCAATTGAATTTATTTTATCTTTTAAAACAGTGACTTGATCAGATTTCTTCGATAAAATTAAGTCTGCTGAACTTAAGTCTACTGTTGCTGGTGCCAAAACGAGACCTTCAACACCCACCTTTACAAAAATAGAAAACAAATCACTATCACCCACCAAAAGGTCATACGTTGTTTTCAGCCTCTCTTGAGATTCCAACCCCAAAGCTGTTGAGGCATTCCCTTGTGGATCGAGATCTATGATACCAACGCTTTTTCCTTGCAAAGCCAAAGCAACACCCAAATTAATTGTCGTAGTGGTTTTCCCCACTCCTCCTTTTTGGTTTGTAACCGATATTACCCTTGGCCGCCTATACGTCATACTATCTTTTCTCCAAATCTGATATTATTAACATTGCCGACAATGGGTTAGTGACGCTCTCTTTTATTTTAATGCTAAAACTCCAGCACTCAAGCGCTTCTTTAATTTCTTCTTTATAACTTTCGCCCTTTAAAAAAACACAAAACCCTCCTTTTTTTAAATGTCTATTTGAAAAAAATAAAAGTTTTTTCAATGGGGCCAATGCTCTAGCTGTAATTACATCGGAATTCATTTCAACGATATTTTCTACCCGATCTGACCAAACAGCCGAATTTAAACCAAGAACCCTTACTGTATCTCTTAAAAACACAGCTTTCCTTTGATCCGACTCTACCATTTCTACTTTCATTAGTGGGAGTTTTTCAGTGGCAACAATTGCCAATACCATTCCCGGAAAGCCAGCTCCAGAACCAAAATCTAAAAGTTTAGTTTGCCCTGTAGTAAGGGTTGAAAAAACCTGTGCAGAGTCCAAAAAGTGTCGACTCCAAATATCATCTGTACTTTTTTTTGAAATGAGGTTTATTTTTTTGTTCCACAGGAGAAGTCTCTCCTTGTAGGTCTCCAACTTATGAAATGTTTCACGTGAAACATCTAAATTATTCCAAAAATCCAATTTTTTCCCTAATTTAACTTCAAGAAGCTTTCTTTATCCTAAGATTTGCAAGAATTAACGTGAGTGCTGCTGGTGTTATCCCATCTATCCTTGACGCTTGTCCTATATTCTCTGGCCGAGACATTGACAATTTTTGGGTCAATTCGTTAGAAAGCCCTGAAATATTATAATAGTCAAAATCTAAAGGAAGAACTACGCGCTCATCCCGTTTAAGGAGCTCTGCATCGCGCAGCTGTCTGCCGACGTAATTTGAGTACAAAGCATCTCGCTCTACCTGCTCTTTACACTCAGAGCTAATCTCAGAAAGCTCGGGTAGTGCCGTTAAAAAATAATCTACTTTTACATCAGGAAACGCTAACAACTCCATCATAGTCCTACGCTTTCCATCTTTTTTAACTTTTATATTATATTTACTAGCCTCTTGCGGACTCAGGTGGTGTTTACTTAACAATCGTTTGGCGTGACTTAGGCTTTCCATCTTCTCCCTAAACACCTTTTTTCTATCCTCTCCAACGCACCCCAATTTAAGACCATATTCAGTCAAACGTTGGTCAGCGTTGTCCGCTCGCAATGAAAGCCTAAACTCCGCCCTTGATGTAAACATTCTATAGGGCTCTTCTACCCCGCGTGTTACTAAATCGTCTATCATTACTCCAATGTAAGAGCTTGAGCGTGTAAACTCGACCAAATCAAGGTCACGAACTTTGTTGGCTGCATTGAGACCAGCGACCAAACCTTGGGCTGCTGCCTCTTCGTATCCTGTTGTCCCATTAATTTGACCAGCCAAATATAAACCATGAACATTCTTTAGCTCCAAACTTTTCTTTAAAGCACGCGGATCAACGTAATCGTACTCTATTGCATACCCTGGTTGTATTATACGCGCTCCCTCAAGTCCAACTATTGACTTTACATATCTATCCTGGACACTTTCCGGAAGAGATGTCGAAATTCCATTTGGATATACTGTATGGTCATTTAAACCTTCTGGTTCAAGAAAAATTTGATGTTCGTTCTTGTCTGGGAAACGTACAACCTTATCCTCAATTGACGGGCAGTATCTAGGGCCGATGCTATCAATTTTCCCACCATAAATCGCTGATTTATCTAGATTTTCTCTAATTATATCGTGTGTCTTGTTGTTTGTGTGCGTTACCCCACAAGAGACTTGCCTTAAAGAAGGTTGCTTTGATAAAAAGGAAAACATGCTAGGGTCACTATCGCCAGGCTGAGATTCTAACACTGACCAATTTATAGTTCGCCCATCCAGTCGGGGCGGTGTGCCCGTTTTAAGTCGTCCAAGCGGAAGCTGGAAGGTTTCCATGCGCTCTGCAAGTGTAATAGAGGGCTGGTCACCAAAGCGACCACCAGAAGTTTTTTGTTCACCGACATGCATAACACCTCTTAGAAAAGTTCCAGTTGTTAAAATAACAGCTTTACTCTTGATAATAGACCCATCTTTCAGCTTAACCCCTAGAACAGTGTCCTTACTCACACAGAAGTCTGCAACTTCGCCCTCTAAAACTGAAAGGTTTTTTTGAAAATTAAGAAGTTTTTGAACACTAAGCCGATAAACATTTCGATCAGCTTGTGCCCTAGGACCCTGTACTGCTGGTCCCTTACCTCTGTTTAAGAGTCGAAATTGTATTCCAGCCTGGTCTGCAGCAAGCCCCATTATTCCACCCATAGAATCAATTTCTCTAACCAGGTGTCCCTTCCCAAGGCCACCTATAGCTGGATTACAAGACATAACACCAATCGTCTCTACTTTATGAGTAATTAGAAGGACCTGAACTCCCATGCGCGCCGCAGCATGCGCTGCTTCCGCACCCGCGTGACCCCCGCCAACAACTATTACATCAAACTGTTCTTGTTTCACGTGAAACATTCTCCTATTTACCTAGACAAAAATTCGAAAATATTTCGTCTAATAAATCCTCTACACCAACGCTACCCACCATACTTTCTAGGGCCATAACACTAGACCGCAACTCTTCTGCAGCAATCTCTGAACGAACTACGTCCCTTTGTAACTCTTTTTTACAATTTTTTAAAGTGCCAACAGAGATTATCATTGCTCTTCTGTGTCTCTCGTTTGTTGCTATTCCAGCTCCCAACGCCATCTTTGTTAATTTTTCTGATACTAAATCAATGAGTTCTGGTATTCCGTAACCCGTTAACCCTGAAACACCTACACCAGAAAGGTCACCCTTTGACGCAATTTCTATATCTAACTCTTGTTTAACAATAAACTCTTTGAGGGGTTTTTCTTCCGTTAAGAAAATTCGCAAGTCTGCAGTTTCAGCGCGATCTCGTGCCCTCTTAATACCAAGGATCTCGACCTCATTTTTTGTTTCTCTTAGACCTGCGGTATCCAAAAAAGTAACTGGTAATCCATTTAAGTCCATACGAACCTCAATTACATCCCGTGTAGTCCCTGCGATTTTTGATGTTATAGCTGCTTCTCGACCTGCTAAGGCATTAATGAGAGTTGATTTGCCAACGTTTGGGGCGCCTATAATTGCTACCTCAAACCCTGATCTAACTCTTTCTGATAATTTAGTTGACTCAATCTCTTTTTCTAATTCCATGATAATTTTTGTTACTAGCTCTGATACTCTTCCAAGAAGCCCTAGTGGTATGTCTTCTTCGGAAAAATCTATTGTAACCTCAATAAGAGACCCGGCCTCTATTAAGGAGGCACGCCACTCTTTTACTTTTCTTCCAATAGAGCCGTCGAAAACCCTTACTGCTTGCTTCCTCTGCGCTTCTGTCTCTGAATTGATAAGGTCTGCCAAACCCTCTATTTGAGTAATATCTAAGCGATTGTTCTCTAGCGCGCGACGAGTAAACTCACCTGGCATCGCTTCTCTATGGTTGGTCTGTAAATTGAGTTCGCCTAATAGTTTACTTATTACAGCTATACTGCCGTGCAAATGATACTCAACGACGGTCTCCCCAGTAAAGCTTGCACCTGCTTCAAAAAACAAAATTAACGCTCTATCAATTAGTTCGCCATTTTGATCTTTAAGCCTCCTTAACGCTGGCTGACCTATACACGGTTTAAACCCAGCTATCTTTTTACAAGAATCTGCCGCTGCTTTTCCCGAAACACGGATAACAGATATACCCGCCTTACCGTAGGCTGTTGATAAAGAAAAAATTGTGTCCATAGTTTTTTAAGTTATTGATTTTATTAAGTATTCATTGAGTCAAAAAATTCAGTATTATTCTTTGTTTGTTTTAACTTTCCTATTAAAAACTCTATCGCATCAGTGGTGCCCATAGGGTTTAAAATTCTTCTGAGAACGAACGTTTTTTGTAAATCACCTTTGCTTACTAGTAGCTCTTCTTTTCTGGTGCCTGACTTTAAAATATCCATAGATGGATAGACACGCTTATCAGCAACTTTTCTATCTAGAACTATTTCTGAGTTACCTGTTCCTTTAAACTCCTCAAAAATAACTTCATCCATACGAGAGCCAGTATCTATCAGTGCGGTAGCAATTATAGTAAGTGATCCCCCTTCTTCGATGTTTCGAGCAGCACCAAAAAATCTTTTTGGCCTTTGCAAAGCATTTGCATCTACACCACCAGTTAAAACTTTTCCCGATGAAGGAACAACTGTGTTAAAGGCCCTTCCTAGACGAGTTATTGAATCTAGAAGTATGACGACGTCTCTTTTATGTTCTACAAGCCTTTTAGCTTTTTCTATAACCATTTCTGACACACCAACGTGTCTGGTTGCCGGCTCATCAAAAGTAGAGCTTACAACCTCCCCTTTTACAGATCTTTGCATATCTGTAACTTCCTCTGGCCTCTCATCAACAAGTAAAACTATTAAAAAACACTCAGGGTGATTTTTTTCAATTGAATTCGCTATGTTTTGAAGCAAAACTGTTTTACCAGTCCTAGGTGGTGCTACAATTAAGCACCTTTGACCTTTCCCTATAGGGGCTACTAAGTCTATAATTCTAGCAGACCGGTCTTTAATTGTAGGGTCTTCTACTTCCATTATTAAACGTTCATCCGGGTATAACGGTGTCAAGTTATCAAAACTAACTTTATGTCGAGACTTTTCAGGCTCTTCAAAATTGATTCTTGTTACCTCTGTCACTGTAAAGTATTTTTCATTCTCAACTGGGGAGCACATAACTCCCTCAACAGTGTCACCTGTCCTCAAAGAAAAGTTTCTGATCATATCGGGTGATAGATATATATCATCTGGGCCCGGTAAGTAATTTGCTTCTGGTGATCTTAAAAATCCGAAACCATCTTGTAAAACTTCCAGTACCCCATCACCAGAAATAACCCAACCATCCTCTGCTCTCTCTTTTAAAATAGAGAACATCAAGTCGCCTTTTCTCATCGTGGATGCATTTTCTATTTCTAAATCTTTTGCCATACTGACAAGATCCGCAGGCGTATGTTTTTTTAGCTCAACAAGGTTAAGACTGTTATCAGCCATAGGGTTTATCCTTTTGTGAAAGTTTTTTTTGATAATATACTAACCGGACGGTAGTATTTTTCGTGTTACTTCTATTTTAAAGCTAAGTCAATTTTTCTTTAGAACGGCTTTATAATAACACTCAAAACTATTATAATTAATAGTATAGTCGGAACCTCATTCAAAATTCTAAAATAGCGACCGGTTTTAACATTATTAAAGTTTAGAAAGTTTTTATAAGTAATACTTAAATAAAAATGATAATAAGTGAGTGCTCCTAAGGATACTAATTTAACCCAGGGCCAATACAAACTCCAATCTACTATACCAGGAGTAAGACCTAACAAAACACCAAATAACCATGAGGAAACCATCGCTGGTCTCATTATATAACGTAATAAATTCATTTCCATAGTTAAGAATGTATTATACTGATCAGATTTTATTTTTGAGGATTCAACGTGGTAAACAAATAATCGTGGTAAATAAAAAAGGCCAACCATCCAACAAATAACAGATATAATATGAGCAGACTTAATCCATAAATAATACTCTATTAGAGTAGTGCTCATTTTTTTCACTTTCTTTCTTAATATTACTTAATAAATATATTTATATATAAAAGATAGTAGTGGATGTTGGTATTGTGGATAAGAGGGATAAAACATTTATACACACACTTATCAAACACATATAAATGAAAAAATGACTATAGTGTAAGGTTAAAGACTTGATATGTTAAAAGTACTCAGAGCCTGTTAGTTAAAAATATGAACAATCTAAAAACTTATTATAACTAAAAGACTATTGTGAATAACTACAAGCTTATTAAGCAGACACCGTGATCATCTTCTTTATACACAAATAAAACATTATTATTACTACAGGTTATTAACATGAGCACAGATATCATATTAGCATCCGGCTCCCTTATTAGATCAAAATTATTACAAGATTCTGGTGTGGTTTTCCATGTAAAAAAACATAAAATAGATGAAGAAGAGGAAAAAAAAACCTTAATTAAAAATAATATTGAACCAAAGAAGATATCGATCAATCTAGCAATTAAAAAGGCAATGGATGTTTCTAAATCGTATAAAAATTCATTTATTATAGGCTGTGATCAAGCTCTTGTTTTTAATAACGTAGTTTTTTCTAAAGCAAAAAGCCCGGAAGAACTAAGACAACAGCTCCTACTACTTAAAGGAAAAAACCATAAGTTGTATTCGTCTTGTGCTGTTTTGTACCAAGAAAAAATAGTCTGGTCCTATACCGCAGAAATTGTTTTACTTATGAGGGATATAAATCAAAGAGAAATAAATACTTATGTTGATAAAAACTGGGAAAGAGTAAGAAATAGTGTTGGAGGTTATCTTATAGAATCAACTGGTAAGAGGTTATTTAAGACTATAAAAGGAGATTACTTTTCTGCTCTAGGTTTACCTATAATGGAGTTACTAGATTTTCTAATTTTAAAAAAAGTTGTAAACATCGTTTAAAAGAATAAGAAAGCTTTTTAATTTATGGGAAAATTAATAAAAATAGGTCTAACTGGTTGTATAGGTATGGGTAAAAGCACGACTTTGAAAATGTTTCAAAACGAGGGTGTTTCAA
>CAJIZW010000065.1 GCA_905181985.1 uncultured Paracoccaceae bacterium
GAGTAGTTATTAAGGTTGTAACGGACGAAATAAACTACCTTAATTTAAATATTAGTCATGTATTAATTTTTATATAATTTTTACTGAGAGCCATATTAAAAAGGTTCCCAAGGCTAAGCCAGAAAGCCCTATTATGCGCCTATTATCTATTGTAGATTTAAGTAAAACTTTTAATATTTTCTCTAGGTATGTTGGCGCTAGAGCGATTATACAACCCTCAAGCGCCAACACTAACCCAATTGCCAGTACAAGCTTATTAAATATCAACTACCACTATCCGATTTAAGATAGTTAAAAAACTCACTATCAGGCCGTACTACCATGGTAGTACTATCTCCACTTAATGCAGTTCCATAAGCATTTATTGACCTATAAAACTCAAAAAACTCTGGATCCATACCGTATGCTTTAGCAAAAATTGCGTTCCGTTGAGCATCTGCTTCACCTCGAACGATTTCTGATTGTTTAGTAGCCTCGGATACTAACTCGACAACAGTTCTGTCAGCCTGAGCACGTAATCTTTGAGCCGCTTCTTTACCGCGAGCTATTTCGTCAGCCGCTTCTCTGTCACGCTCTGCTCTCATCCGGCTAAAAGTAGCATCCAGATTCTGCTCAGGTAAATTAGTTTGCTTCAATCTGACATCTATTACCTCAAGACCTAGAGGTAATGCCTTTTGACGGGCTTGCTCTGTTATACGAGACATAAGTTCTGCACGGTCTGCTGATAAAATTGTATTAGATGTAACACCTTCAGAACCCAACACTTCTCTAATAACAGGGTTTAATATACTCTCCAACCTATCTTCAGCAGTTCTCAACCCTCCGACACCAACAGCTTGTCTAAACTGAACAACATCTAAAATTCTGTATCTTGCAAAAGCATCTACCACAAGCCGCCGATCATCCGATGGAGTTACTTCTGTGGGAACAGTATCCAGGGATAATATACGGTCATCGTATCGTACGATTTCTTGAATGAAAGGTATTTTAAACGCTAAGCCTGGATCTTCTTTAACGGCTTTGATTTGTCCGAACTGTAGAACTAAACCTTTTTGACGTTCGTCGATTATAAAAACAGATGAAAGTAATATAAGTATTAAACCACCTGCAAAAACTGATATGAGAAGACTTTTACTCATTAGTTTGACTCCCCTGATTTATTGTTACTTTTGTTCATAAGCTCATTTAAAGGTAGATATGGAACAATGTTTGAAGCCCCACCACCACCAGTATCATCTACAATAATCTTATTCATGGAGCCATAAATTCCTTCCATAGCTTCGATATAAAGTCGTTTTCTGGTTACTTCTGGCGCCTTTGTATACTCTGCCAATACAGCTGAGAACCTACTTGCTTCACCTTCAGCTCCATTTACTACCATAGCCCTATAACCTTCGGCCTGTTCGAGCAACATAGAGGCTTGACCACGCGCTCCAGCTAATACCGTGTAAGCATAAGCATCGGCCTGCCTCTCTAGTTTATCTCTTTCCTGTTCTGCCGCCTGAACTTCTCTAAAGCTATCAATAACTTCTAAAGGAGGGTCAGCTTTATCAAGGTTTAATCTAACTATGTTTACTCCACTATCGTACTCATTCATCGTCTCTTGGATAAGCAACTGGGCGGTATCAGCAATAATTTGCCTATCCCTATTAAGGATTGGAGCTAGTTCTGATCTAGCTATTACTTCTCGCATAGCGGACTCTGAAACAGCTCTAATTGTTGACCTTGGTTCAGCAAGGTTAAATAAAAACTTTGCTGGATCATTTATATTCCACACAACTTGAAAATCAATATCAACAATGTTTTCGTCCGTAGTAAGCATCAGGCCACTATCACCTCTGCCACCTAAACCAATATCTTCTGTTTGCTCTCTTGTTACCGGAATCACTTCTTTTGAAACAAATGGCCACGGTGCAAAATTTAAACCGGGGTTTCCTATTGACGAGAATTCTCCAAGGAATAGTTCCACAGACTGTTCTTCTGGCTTCACGGAGTAAAGTGAGGTAAACAACCAGAGAGCTACTGCTCCTAATGCTACTAGACCAAGAGATCCTTTTGAGATCCCCCCACTTCCATTCTGTCCGCCAGAACCACCGGTTTTGCCGCTTTTTCCTCCCATTAAGACACGAAGTTGTTCCTGACCTTTTTTCACTATATCTTCAATTTCAGGAATTTTTTGTCCTCCGCCACCTGAACCAACTGGCTCATTAGTCTTTTGTCCGTCATCACTGTTATCACTGCCGCCCCAAGGGCCACCACCATTATTACCGGCCATTAATTTTTTCCTTTACAAGAATTTTCAAACTAAACCTCTTACCCGTTAAATGGGGCCTTAATATTCAAATTCAACCTCTATTAATTGGATTTCTCATCGTAACTAACTCCTCTGCCATTGTGGGGTGCACTGCACAGACTTGATCAAACTGATCTTTGGTCGCCCCCATCTTAATAGCAATTGACGCAAGTTGGATCATTTCTGCTGCATCAGGCGCTACAATATGGCAACCAATTACCACATTTGTCTCTTTTGATACAATCAATTTCATCAATACTTCCTCACTTTTGGAAATAAAAGATTTTTGCATGGATCTAAACTTAGATTCGTAAACTAATATTGGTTCTATCTTTTCGGCATCTTTTTCGCTTAATCCAATGGACCCTAATTCTGGTTGTGTAAAAACTGCTGAGGGTACCAAATGATGATCAACTGGTGTGGGATTACCAAAAAACATGGTTTGAGCAAAAGCCATTGCCTCATTTATTGCTACAGGTGTTAAATTAATTCTGTTTGTTACATCCCCTATTGCAAAAATTGATGGTTGATCCGTTTGTGAATATTTATCTACTAATATCTCACCAGATGTTCCTGTTTTTATACCAACATTATGTAAGCCTAAGGATTGAGTGTTGGGCTTTCTCCCAGTTGCGAACAATACATCGTCAAATAATTCCGTCGACCCAAGCTGAAAATCAATTTTCAATTGGTCAGTTTCACGGCTAAGTTTTAAAATATTCTCATTACACCTTACTTTTATTCCCTTGGCCACCATAGTTTCAGAAATCAATTGTGATGCCTCATCATCAAAACCCCTCAATATATTTTGTCCCCTATAAATTTGAGTTACATCGACTCCTAACCCATTAAAAATACAAGAAAATTCACTCGCTATATAACCACCTCCAACTATTAAAAGTGACTTCGGTAACTCATTAAGTCCAAACACATCGTCTGAAATCATACCAAAGTTTGAACCAGTTATATCAGGTTTAACTGCCTGTCCCCCTACCGCAATCAAGATAGTCTTTGCTCTAATTTCCTCACCTGAGCCCAACAAGACCGTATGCGGGTCTTTAATTTGCGCCCAATCATTAAAAACGCTAACCCCCGATGTTTCAAGAAGTTTCCTATACACTTTTTCTAACCGAGCTAGTTCTGCATCTAGCTTTTTCCTGAAATGCTCCCAAGAAAACCCAGTCACATTTACATCCCAACCATACTCTCTTCCTTCATCAAAGCTTTCTTGGTATTTGGAAGCATAAACCATCAATTTTTTTGGAACACACCCCCGAATGACACAAGTGCCACCCATTCTATCTCCCTCTGCAAGGCTAACTTTATATCCTTGCGCCGCGACAACACGAGCGGCTCTAACTCCTCCAGAACCACCGCCAATAACAAAAAGATCACAGTCAAATTTCATCTAAAACTTACTTTCTAATATTTAAACTCTCGAAAGATTCGGTCCACATCTACGTCCCGGCTAGATACCAGATTCCTTGATGGCTCATGTACCGAAACCTTTCCCGCATTTTCCCCCAGGATTAAAAGGTCACAGCTATTAATAAATAATCCATTTTCCACAACACCAGGAACTAAGTTAAGTTCGCGGCTCAATAACAAAGGTTCTGAAATTTCTGCAAGCTCTAAGTCTAAAATAAAATTTTTCTCATCCGTTTTTAGTGGAACATTATCATTCATTCTTAAGTTAATTTGGTAACTTTTATAACCAAGCTTATTTAAAATAGATACGACGCAGTCTTTACTTGAACTCCAACCAAACTTGATCAATTCAACCGGAAGTGGAAAAGAACCCAATGTATCCACGTATTTAAATTGATCAGCTATAATAATTACCTTCTTTGAAGCTGCAGCAACAATTTTCTCATGCAACAAGGCTGCACCACCACCTTTAATAAGGTTATAGTTTTCATCACATTCATCAGTACCATCAATTGTAATATCTAGGAATTTTACCTCGTCTAGTGTAGTTATTGGTATCTGATGTTCTAAAGCAAGTTTAGCAGTCTGATTAGAAGTCGGAACAGCCTTAATACTTATTCCTTCATTATAGATCTTGTCCGCCAAACATTTTATCATCCAGGCAGCCGTAGATCCAGTGCCAAGACCAACATTCATACCGTCTTTCACGTATTCGACCGCAATAGTTGCTGCCGCCAACTTTGCCCTATCAATATCTTTCAAATTCACAGATTTTTCCATTTTGATATTTCAGAGTTATTTTATTACTCAAAGAATTACTAAAGTACTTCAAGAACATTTGTAAGGTATTTTTTAGGGAGTATAATTATAGCTGACCTATGGTTAAAGCTTAATTTGACTTTCGAAACTACTTCGTTAGAAGTTCCAATCTTTTTTGTAGGATTCAATACTAAATTATCTATTGGATACTTTAATCCTTCACTAGTCCCCTCAATTGAACTCATTGGAAACACTGAAAAACGAGTTCCAATCGGCAACTTAATTGAAAGAAGACTAGGGCAAAGAAAACATATGTCTCTTGACCCAATCAATATACATGTTTGCTCAGGAAACTTTACTAAAGCCGACAAGTTTGCAAGCTCATGATCAAGTCTCCCCCCTAAAAAACCAATACCAATTAATTTTGCAGCCTTGGATAGACGCAAGCACTTTTCTAAATCTGTATTTTCTTGGCAATTGATTTCATACAATTCATCTTTGTTGTAAAAAGCTTTAACTTTTGCAGAAACAGAATCCATATCTCCTATTACAAACTTAGCCTTTACTCCCTCACGGTGAGCAGCGTTTGCTCCCCCATCAGCGGCTATCACATAGGACGAGTTTGATAACCCTATTTTAAAATCGTTTTTGGTGTACGGCCCATTGCCAAGTAACATTACAGTCTCAGTGAGATTAATCAATTTATCCAATTGTTATTTCCAATTCAATTATAGCGATTGGATCAACCCTAGGTCTCTGGCTTTTCAACCTGCCCAATCCCCTTAAAAATAAACTTGAAGGGTAGAGCCCAAATGACACCCAAAAAAACATAAACAAAAAGCTCTACAAAGAGATTAAGTCGCGGAAAAAAGCTCATTACCAAAACGGCAGCAATAATGTATAGAGGTAGCCCTATTATAAGAATTACTAGCGATAGCTTTCTACGGCTTTTATACTTCATTTTTTCTCCTGATTTAAAATTAATCTGAAAAAGGATCTGTCACAAGAATAGTATCTTCTCGTTCTGGCGAAGTGGACAACATTGCAACAGGACATCCAATTAATTCCTCCACTCGACGAACGTATTTAATAGCTTCAGGAGGTAACTCAACCCAACTTCTAGCACCCTCAGTACTTTCGCTCCACCCCTCCATAGTCTCATAGATTGGAGTACAACGCGACTGCTGGTCTGCAGCTGTTGGCAAAAAATCAAGTTTCCTGCCATCCAACTCGTAGCCAACACAAATACGTAGTTCCTTAAACCCATCAAGAACATCAAGTTTTGTTAGAGCTATTCCCGCGACGCCCGATGTCGCACAGGTTTGCCTAACCAATGCTGCATCAAACCATCCACAGCGCCTTTTTCGTCCTGTCACTGTGCCAAACTCCTTTCCCCTTTCCCCAAGCCTCTGTCCATCATGATCAGATAGCTCTGAGGGAAACGGACCTTCGCCAACTCGTGTTGTATATGCCTTAACTATCCCTAGTACAAAATCAATTGCCCCAGGGCCAACACCTGAACCAGTTGCTGCTTGCCCGGCAATTACATTCGATGATGTAACAAACGGATAAGTTCCAAAATCGACATCAAGCAAAGAACCCTGAGCACCCTCAAATAGTATACGTTTGCCAGACTTTCTTTTTTCGTTCAAAATCTTCCAAACAGGTGCCGCATATTTAAGTATTTCTGGTGCTACATCTTCCAATTTTTTTATTAAATTTTCTGCATTTACAGCGGTCATATCCATACCGCGACGCAATGTATTATGATGTAAAAGTAATCTCTCTACCCTTTTAACAAGTGTGTCTTTGTCACCTAAGTCCGAAACTCGAACAGCCCGTCTTCCAACTTTATCTTCGTAGGCTGGCCCTATACCTCGCCCAGTAGTGCCAATTTTCGCTATGTCAACTTGGGACTCTCTAGCCCTATCTAATTCACCATGTACTGGGAGGATAAGCGGTGTGTTTTCAGCAACAATCAAGTTCTCAGGAGTTATCTCCACCCCTTGCCGTCTAAGTTTTTCTATTTCTTCACAGAAGTGCCATGGATCTAAGACAACTCCATTTCCGATAACACTTAGCTTTCCTTTTCTAACTATACCAGACGGCATTAAAGAAAGCTTAAAAACTTCTCCATCAATAACCAAAGTATGTCCAGCATTATGGCCACCTTGGAAACGCACAATTACATCAGCTCGTTCACTTAGCCAATCAACGATTTTACCTTTTCCTTCGTCACCCCACTGAGCTCCAACAACAACGACATTAGCCATAATATCTCCTTAAAGGTAATCTAACTAGATTCGTATACCTGTGCGAGTTCAATTGTGAAAGTTATATTCTTACAATTGAAATAATCTTTTCTATAAAAAACCTTGCAAGCAGTCACTTGTCACCTTAAAGACAAGCCCAAGTGTAATAAAGAACTGTGAAAATGCAAAATATAATTTTAACTATTCATCTAATTATTACTCTGGCCTTAATTTGTATTGTACTGATTCAAAGGTCTGAGGGTGGTGGGCTTGGCATAGGCGGCGGCGGCGGCGGCGGTGGAATGACAGGTAGACCAGGAATTAGTGCCCTAGGAAAAGTGACTTGGGCATTAGGCGTATCTTTCGTAATAACCTCGATTACTCTCACAGTGGTGGCAGCACAAAAATCAACTGATTCTTCTGTTTTAGATAATATTGAGTTGATCCAGGAACTACAAAAAGATGGGGATAAAAATTCTCCAACGGTACCAACCTTGGACGGCTCTTCCCCTTTAACTCCTCCAAGAGCAGACAAATAATCTAGGTTTGCAAATACAAACTCTATAAAATAAATATGCTATATTCATTTAATATTAAGTTATGGTGTTGTTAAAATCTGTAAAATACATTACTATCTAAATCCCGTGGGTAGGTCGTTTTTTAGGGCAATCTAAACCTACAAAATAAGTATCACGGGGCACTCAACTATAATGGCAAAATATATATTTATTACTGGTGGAGTCGTTTCATCATTAGGAAAAGGGCTAGCTTCAGCTGCCCTAGGTGCTTTACTGCAGGCTAGAGGATACTCTGTACGTTTAAGGAAATTAGATCCATATTTAAATGTTGACCCTGGAACAATGAGCCCTTTCGAACACGGAGAAGTATTCGTCACTGATGATGGTGCAGAGACAGATCTTGACCTAGGACATTACGAGCGTTTTACCGGTGTTGCGGCAACTAATACAGATTCGATTAGTTCGGGTCGAATTTACTCTACAGTTCTTGAAAAAGAAAGAAGAGGTGATTATCTCGGTCGAACTATTCAAGTAATTCCGCATGTTACTGATGAAATTAAAGAGTTTTTAAAGATTAATGAAGCTGATGTAGACTTTATGCTTTGTGAAATTGGGGGGACGGTTGGCGACATTGAAGGGTTGCCTTTTTTTGAGGCCATAAGGCAATTTGGTCAAGACAAACCACGTGGAGAATGCATTTATGTTCACCTAACTTTATTACCGTACATAACTGCATCAGGGGAGTTAAAAACTAAACCCACTCAGCACAGTGTAAAAGAACTTCGCTCCATTGGCATTGCTCCAGATGTTCTAGTTTGCAGATCCGAGCGACCTATCCCCAAAAAAGAACGGGAGAAACTTGCACTGTTTTGTAACGTAAGATCTGATTGCGTTATCAGTGCGCAAGATCTAAAATCCATATATGAAGCTCCCTTAGCTTATCATAGGGAGGGATTAGATCAGGCCGTTCTGGATGCCTTTGGCATTTCTCCTGCACCGCAACCTAATTTAAAGCGCTGGGAAGACGTATACGATCGCATTTTCAATGCAGAAGGTGAGCTGAAAGTTGCGATAGTAGGGAAATATACTCAGCTAGAGGATGCATATAAATCAGTTGCTGAGGCATTAACTCACGCGGGCATTGCAAACCGTGTAAAAATTAAAATATCTTGGGTAGATGCAGAGGCGTTTGATCTGACGCCAGCAGAGCCCTTCCTAGAGGGGTTTGACGCTATTTTAGTTCCAGGCGGATTCGGAGAAAGAGGTACCGAAGGAATGATCAAGGCGGCTCGCTTCGCGAGAGAACGTAATATCCCCTATCTTGGTATTTGCCTTGGTATGCAGATGGCGGTGGTAGAGGCATCAAGAAACCTCGCAAAAATTAAAAATGCTGGGTCAGAGGAATTTGAAAATAAGAAGAAAAAGAATCGTTTTACACACGTTGTATATCACCTCAAAGAATGGGTGCAGGGAAACAGTAAGGTTAAAAGAAAAGAACATGACAATAAAGGCGGAACTATGCGCCTTGGGGCTTATAATGCCAAACTGAAATTGGGTTCAAAAGCTGCACAAATTTATGATAATTTACTTATAGAAGAGCGACATCGTCATCGCTATGAAGTTGATATAAATTATAGAACTGAATTGGAGAAGTTAGGTCTTATTTTTTCAGGAATGTCTCCAGATGATCTGCTACCCGAGATAATAGAGTTAAAAGATCATCCTTGGTTCATCGGAGTACAGTTCCATCCAGAGCTTAAATCTAAACCTTTCAATCCTCATCCATTGTTTTCTGACTTTATAAAAACGACAAAAATGATATCAAGATTAGTTTAGATGTAAAAATAAATATAAAAGGATTTTAAAATGGCTAAGGGTTACTGGGTTGCACATATGGACATTGAAGATGTTGACAAATACAAAAATTACCAACAAGCAAACAAAAGCCCATTTGCAAAGTTTGGTGCGAAATTTTTAATTCGAGGCGGGGCACAAGATGTACGAGAAGGCGTTTCAAAGAGCAGAACGGTTGTTATTGAGTTTGAAAGCTTAGAAACAGCGATTGCTTGCTATGAAAGTCTCGGTTACCAGGAAGCAAAAAAACTTAGAGATCCTATTTCAAATGGAGATCTAGTAATAGTCGAAGGCTCATAGCCAAAATCCAATTTTTACTACAAAGTGAGAAAGATGATAAAAAACTTTTTTAAAAGAAATTCGAAATCAACTTCAGAATCGGTTGAACACAATGATGAGAGATTAGCGCTCACAGCATTACTCATAAAGATAGCAAAAAGTGATTATGAGTACTCATCCGTTGAAAAATCTCGTATTAAAATTATACTTAAGAAACGGTTTTTAATTTCAGAGTTAGAAGTAACAGATCTCATAAACAAAGCCGAGCTATTAGAAGATGAATCTTCAGACAGCGTTAGATTTACTAAGGTAATAAAAGAATTTGTACCACTAGAGAAAAGAAATGAAATAATTGAAATATTTTGGGAGTTAGTTCTAGCTGACGGCATTAGAGAAGATGACGAAAACAGTCTTTTGCGGATACTCGGCTCCTTACTTGGCGTTAATGATCGTGATGTTGCTTTCGCTCGTCAAAATGTACAGATTAAACTTTAGTAATTAGAATTTGTTTGATTCAACTGTTATAAAAATGAAATTGTACGTTTAATCAAAGAAAGTGCCTGATCACTAGAAAACCTATGATCTTCACCCTTGAGTAGTGTCAGTTCTATATCATTAGCATTTATATGGTTAAATAAACGAATTGCCGTTTTCACTTCTACGGACATATCCGCTGTACCTTGGAGAACTCTAACTGGAACTTGAAAATCTAGGGGTTCACGTAACACTAGATTTGATCTTCCCTCATTAATTAATTCTTTGGTAATAATGTATGGCTCACCATATTCTGAAGGTATTAAAAGTTCTCCAGTTTTAAGTTTTTCTTTTTCATCAATAGAAAGGTTTTTCCATAAACTATCTTCCGTAAAGTCAGGTGCTCCAGCTATTGTAACAATACCGTCTACAAGTTTTGGAAATTTCTTTGCTATTAGTAACGCTATCCACCCACCCATTGAGGACCCTACCAAATTTTGTGGTCCGTTAGTTAGTGTATCAATAGCGTCAACTGCATCAGTAAACCATTGGCCAATAGTGCCATCTGAAAACTTCCCTGAAGACTTACCATGACCAGAGTAATCAAACCTAAGGTAACCTTGCCCAGTTTCTTTGGCATAACTTTCTAGGAACATAGCTTTGCTACCTTCCATATCTGACATAAACCCACCCAAGAACACTAACCCCGGGCTGCTGCCAGTTATTTTATTATAAGCTATTTTGTTTCCAGAAGTTCCATCAAAATACTCTGTCAAAATAAAAACTCCTCTAAATAAAAATCACTTTATACAAAAATAATCTAATACTCAAAATAAAGTTTTCAGACACCAGCAAAGTAAGGACAGTATAATTGTCAGATAAGAAATAATTGATCTTGACGCCTATATAAAGTATAGTACATTCACAGATCAAGCTTTGTAAACGGGCGTTCCGTAGGCGTCAAATCAACGAGGGGACTACTTTTTGAGTAAAATATATTTAACTTTTCCTGATGGCCATAAACGTGATTTTGCACTAGGGGTAACTCCTTTTGAGGTAGCGAAATCAATATCGATGTCGCTATCAAAGACAGCAATATCTGCATTTATAGATGGGCAGCATTGGGATCTAAATTGGCCTGTAAATAAAAGTGGGGCAATTTCAATTAACACCATAAAAGATAGTGCTCCCGCATTAGAGTTAATAAGGCATGATTTAGCACACGTAATGGCTAGAGCAGTCCAAGAGCTTTGGGACGACGTAAAGGTTACTATAGGACCAGTAATCAAAAATGGATGGTATTATGACTTTGACAGGAAGGAGCCCTTCACACCAAACGACCTTATAACAATCGAAAAAAAAATGAAGGAAATAATTAATTTAAGAGATCCTATAACTACTGAAATTTGGGAAAGATCAAAAGCTATTGAATTCTACAAACAAAATGATGAAGAATATAAAGTTGAGTTAATTGACGCTATAGGAAATGAAGAACCTTTAAGAATGTATTGGCATGGAAATTGGCAGGACCTTTGTCGAGGACCCCACTTCCAACATACTGGTCAGATTCCAGCAGACGGCTTTAAACTTATGTCAGTTGCAGGCGCATATTGGCGTGGAGATTCCAAAAACAAAATGCTTCAAAGGATATATGGAGTCGCTTTCCAAAGCCGAGAAGGCCTTAAAGGTCATCTAAATTTCTTAGAGGAGGCAGAAAAACGGGATCACCGAAAGTTAGGTAAGACTATGGATCTTTTTCATATGCAAGAAGAGGCTCCAGGGCAGATTTTTTGGCACCCAAATGGATGGAAAATTTACACAACACTTCAAGATTATATGAGAAGAAAGCAAATAGACGGAAATTATGTTGAGGTAAACACACCTCAAGTTGTTGACAGAAAACTTTGGGAGAAGTCGGGGCATTGGGAAAAATACCAAGAAAATATGTTCATTGTAGAGGTTGATGAAGAGCACGCTAAAGAAAAGGCTGTAAATGCCCTTAAACCGATGAATTGCCCATGTCATGTCCAAATATTTAACCAGGGCTTAAAGTCATATAGAGAGTTACCATTACGGATGGCTGAGTTCGGGTCATGTAATCGATACGAACCTTCAGGTGCATTACATGGAATTATGAGGGTTCGTGGGTTTACCCAGGATGATGGCCACATATTTTGTCAAGAAGATCAAATAGAGTCTGAGACTAAATTTTTTATTGAGTTCTTAGCAAACATCTACAAAGACTTAGGGTTTCCTAAATATAAAATAAAATTTTCTGATCGACCACAGACTAGGTCAGGTTCCGATGAAGTTTGGGAAAAAGCAGAAAGCGCCCTTCTATCCGCTACTAGGGCTGCTGGTATTGAACCTGAAATGAACCCTGGAGAAGGTGCATTCTATGGACCAAAGTTAGAGTTTGTCTTAACAGATGCAATTGGACGCGATTGGCAGTGTGGAACATTCCAGGTTGACTTTGTAATGCCTGAAAGGCTGGATGCCAACTATGTTGGAGACGACGGCGCAAAGCATCGCCCAGTGATGTTACACAGAGCGACTCTTGGTTCTTTTGAAAGATTCATAGGTATATTGATCGAGGAGCATTCTGGAAAACTGCCTTTTTGGCTTGCTCCAGTCCAAGTGGTAGTAGCGTCGATAATATCGGATGCAAATGAGATGGTCACATCTTTAGTAAACTCCTTAAGAGACGTGGGAGTTCGGGTTGAGACAGATATTCGGAACGAGAAAATAAATTATAAAGTTAGAGAACATTCTTTGAGGAAAGTTCCAATTATACTTGCTCTAGGGAATAAGGAGGTAGAGAATCAAACGGTTACCATCCGGCGGCTAGGAGAAAAAAATACTGAAATATTACCATTAAAAGAAATAATTAGCTTGTTGAAAATTTCTACTTTACCTCCAGATCTAAAGTAAAAATTTAAATATAGTTTTTTAAAACTCGCTATTTAACTAAACCCAAAGCCTTTTTAATTTCAGTGTTCCACCCTAAAAACAACATACCATTATCAACTATCGGACGCTTCATTACTGATGGTGCAAAAATTATTAACTCTTTAACCGAAAGAGACTGTTGTTCATCACTTAATTGACGCCAGGTTGTGGATCGTTTATTAACTAAATCAAGTTTAAAAACTTTAATAAAACGTTCTATATCTACTGAATTTAAAGGGTTTTTTCTAATATCAATAAACTCAACATTATCCCATCGCTTTTTTAACTCAGAAAAAGCTTCCCGGCATTTATCACAGTTTTTTATTCCATAAATTTTTATCATTTCATCTCCAGAATTATTGATATTAAGGTAATCTTAACATGTAATATATTAAACTAATTATCGAACGTAAGATAAAAACCTCGCTTATCATAATTTAAATAATAGAAAATTTAAAATAAAATATATTTTTATCTAATGTGATAAATAACATATATATTATTTATTATTTTATCTTTTTTGAAGTTTTTATTGCAGTTTCTGAAAATTCCGCTAATAAGATGGCTTGTGATACAGACTTTACGTTCCCGCCTTCTTTCTAGCAGCCGGACCAACTTGAAGATGCTGCACCGAACCGCCGCATAATGTGGGCGGAATAAAAAAGGAGATACGGGAATGGCTAATGGCACCGTAAAATGGTTTAATACAACTAAAGGCTTCGGCTTCATCGCACCAGATGATGGCGGAAAAGACGTTTTTGTTCACATCTCAGCTGTTGAGCAAGCAGGTCTGACAGGTTTAAGAGATGATCAAAAGGTTCAATACGACATGGTCGAAGGCCGTGACGGAAGAGCTTCTGCTGGCGAACTAGTAGCTCTAGATTAATCCAGTTTTCTAACTTAATTTAAAACGCCACTGTTAAGTGGCGTTTTTATTCTACTCTACATTTAACTGGTTAGTAATCTCTCGCCAGTTTTGATGTTGTTTGATTGACAACTCACCAAAAATCAATACATCGAACACACCCAATGCGTTTTCGCTAAATCAACCACTCCCCACATATAATCTTTAAACGCTGAATGTATTAAAGGAACCAGTCAATTATAACAAGAGTACAATCAAACTGGGCTTAAAATTTATATCTGCGTTACAGATTAACACTTTCACTGCATAACTGTAAACGATAGTAATTAGTATATATTTAATTAATTAACTAATCTTGGAAGGTTCCCATGAAAATTGAATATTTGCATACTATGGTAAGAGTAAAAAATTTACAAAACTCTATCTCATTTTATGAGCTTTTAGGGCTAGAGGAGACGCGTAGAATGGATAGTGAATCTGGAAGATTTACACTAGTATTCATGTCTCCCCCTGGGCAAAAAAATGCTCATTTAGAACTTACTTATAATTGGGACGGCGACGACCTATTACCATCTGATAGTAGACATTTTGGGCATTTAGCATATCAAGTTGAAAATATTTATGAAACTTGCACATATTTAATGGCAAACAATGTAACTATAAATCGTCCACCTCGCGATGGTAGAATGGCTTTCATTCGTTCTCCAGATAATGTTTCAATAGAGTTACTTCAAATGAACAATACCCTTGAACCTATTGAACCTTGGGTAAGCATGAAGAACGTGGGTAAATGGTAAATTATTAGATTGCCAACAATGCTGCTCCAATTCTACGACCTTCTCCCAATAATACATTATAGGTTCTACAGGCAATAGGCGTCGACATTATTTCGACATTAACCCCCGCCGCCTCAATACTATTTCTAAATGTAGTGGGTATTTCAGAGAGCTTAACACCAGTACCAACTAGTAGGACATCTATTTCAGAATGAGCATTAACTATTAAATTTGCATCATTAAAACCACTCCAAGAATGTATTTCCTTATTAAAAGTAAATAAGTTTCCCCATTTTATATCAGATCCAATTCTAAAAAACCCAACGCCATATCCTTTTATTGGTAAACCATACTCATATGAAACTTCGGTAATACGCATCTAGTATCAACTCCAAATTGGTAAAGCAGAAATAGCCGAAAAGAAAATTATGGTATAGGCAACAATACGATATAGTTTTTCTCTGCTAGGGTTAAATAATTTAGCTCCAACAATACAAAAAACTAAATATGGTACAGCTATGATCAAACCAACAACTATAAAATTAAACACTAGCATTCCTTTTAACCAAAAGATTAAAAATAATAAAATATAAATCAAATTAAGAAAAAGAGTGTTATTCGCACGAATAACTGAAGCCGGGAGTGAAGAGGCCATATAAAGCATAATAACAGGCGGCCCAGGAATTCCAAAAGCACCTCCAGACAGACCACCTATGGCACCAGTAAAAAATATAAGCCCCTGATTCAAGGTACCTTTATATCTAACCCCGCAAATCAGTAATAATAGCAGACACAAACTAAACACAGCCCCTAAAAGGCTGAAAGTATCAGCTGACATAAGGTTAAGAAGGTAAACCCCAATGGGTGCGCCAATAGCCGCCCCCATTATTAGCCTCAATAAATCAGGGAGTTTACCATCACGTATTGCTCTGGGAATATTTGGTATTGGTCCAATCAACTCCATAACTAACAAGACTATCAGGGTTGCTACTGGAGAAAGAACTTGTCCAGCAATAGGTATAAACACCATTGCTGTTCCAAACCCTGAAAATCCCCTCACTAAACCTGCTAATACAGCTCCTACAGTCAAGTAGGCGAACACACCCTCATCAAGAATAACAGTAAGTGTATCAATCACGCGTCAATATCGCCGAATTGATTTCCTTTGTTGGCAGAAGATTTCGACCAATCTCGCTTAACTCCCAAATAAAGTAGTGCTGTTCCTGCTATAAAAATAGAACTATAAGTTCCAACGATTACCCCCCATATCATAGCAAAAACAAAGCCCTTAATCACGTCTCCACCAAGGGCATAAAGAGAGAATAATGCTAACAAAGTAGTAACCGATGTCATGATTGTACGAGCCAATGTTTCATTTATAGACATATTCAAGACATCACTTAGGTTTTTCTTTTTATATTTACGTAAATTTTCTCGAACTCGATCAAAAACGACGACCGTATCATTTAAAGAGTAACCAACAATTGTTAATAAGGCTGCTATTATAGCTAAATCAAATTTAATTTGTACTTGTGAAAAAATTCCCATCGTCAAAATAATATCATGAACCAATGCTAGGACTGCTCCCAAGGCAAACTGCCATTCAAATCTAAGCCATATATAGAATAATACCGCTCCAATAGCAGATATAACCGCCCAAACAGCAGCTTTTACTAATTCAGATGAAACTTTCGGACCAACACTTTCAACCAAAGGAAACTTTATATTAGGGTCCAAAGCTGACAATGCCACTTCCACTGACTTAACCGTTGATGCTGTTATGCTTTCGTCCCCCTCTTGCGCCTCAATTCTAATCTGAGTGACATTCTGATTTTCTCTAAATGTTGGATCAAATACTTCTGTAATCACTATATCTCCAAGGTTTAAAGCATCCAAAGCCTGCCTGTACTTAGAGACATCTATAGTGATTTCTGATTCTGTCCTGATCGTTGTGCCTCCTCTAAAATCAATTCCGTAATTAAGACCCTGGAAAAATAAGGAAACACCACTTAAAATAATTAGCATCGAAGAAAGGCCAAGCCAAAGTTTCCAATTATTAAAAAAATTATAATTCGTTTTACCTTTTATTAACTTTAACCGCATCTTAAACCTCTATGCTTTTGGGACGTTTTCGTTCGAACCAAATAATAATAAAAAGACGAGTTAGGTAAATTGCCGTAAATACTGACGTAATGATCCCAAAACCAAGTGTTATTGAAAAACCTCGAACCGGACCCGAACCCATCACAAACAAAATAATAGCTGTTATCAATGTAGTAATATTTGCATCCAAGATAGCGCTTAATGCTTTTTCATAACCAACTTCAATTGCTCTTGCAGGACCCTTGGCGGTCTTTAATTCTTCTCTAATTCGTTCAAAAATTAAAACATTTGCATCTACAGCCATACCAATTGTTAGTACAATTCCTGCAATTCCAGGGAGCGTTAATGTTGCACCAACTACGCTCAATAAACCAAATATTAAAGTTACATTAATAATCAATGCCACATTAGCAAAAACACCAAACAACCCATAACTTAAAAACATAAACACCAGTACGGATATAAATGCTACTATGCATGCAACTTTTCCAGCGTCTATACTGTCCTGCCCTAATTCGGGACCAATAGTTCGTTCTTCAAGAAATATCATTCCTGCAGGCAATGCTCCAGCTCGCAACAAAACAGATAACTCTGAGGATTCTTCCACCGAAAAACTTCCACTTATTTGACCTGAACCACCCATTATAGCATCTCGAATTACAGGGGCACTGATAACCTCATTATCCAAGACTATAGCAAATGGTGAACCTATGTTCTTCGCTGTAAATAAACCAAACTTCTTTCCTCCGGAGGGATTAAAGCGAAAGTTAACTGAAGGTAGACCGTTTTGATCGAATGAAGGCTGAGCGTCTGTAAGATCTTCACCAGTTACTACTGGAGATTTTTTCAATATATAATACTCTGCATTTGTATTTTCTTTACTGTAAGCTTTGTACAAACCATTCTCTGGTCGAATAACTTCATCTGGGTTAGAGATTCGACGAACAACCTCCTGGAATGTTAATTTTGCGGTTGTGCCTATAAGGCTTTTTAATTCATTTGCCGAGCCAATTCCAGGAACTTGAATAAGTATCCTACGTTCTCCTTGCCTCTGTATTGTAGGTTCACGTGTCCCAACCTCATCAACCCTTCTTCGTATGATTTCCAAAGACTGCTTAAGTGTACGGTCATTAGTCGCTAGTTTTTCCGCTTCACTCAATTCAATAGTAAGTTCACCATCCTGACCTGAAACTAATAAGTCTTTCGAGCCAAGCGCATTTACCGACGAAACTGGAACAGCCATAGCCCGAACAATTTCGATCGCCCGCACTAAACCCTCTTTTTTTGAAACACTAATTCGTAACTGTCCAAACGAACTTTCCTTTAGTTTCCTTATACTTCCAATTTGCCCTCTTTCAGCCTTAAGAGCGTCTCTAACAGCCGGCCATAAAGAATCCATGCGAGAGGCATAAACCTCCTCAACATTAACCTCTGCTAAAAGGTGCGCTCCTCCTCTTAAATCTAAGCCTAAATTAACCAAACGCGAAGGTAAAAACTTCGGCCACCAATAGGTTAAATCACTCTTATTAGTGTCTCCATCTAATAGAGCTTCCGATTTAATAGCGTCGTTATGGTTTTCCACATGCTCATAAAAAAAGTTTGGAAATGCAAACAGAATTCCAAGTAAGACTACAAACAGAATCGAGATTCTTTTTAATGAAGAAATTTGAAGCATTAAATATTTACTTTGCTGGCTCTGTTTTACTTATAACAGTTGCAACAGTCGATTTTATTACACGAACTTTTACGCCCTCAGCAATCTCAACTTCAATTTCACCGTCCTCTTTAACTTTTGCAACTTTTCCTACTATTCCACCCTGAGTGATTATGTTATCCCCTCGGCGTAAATTAGAAACCATGTTAGTGTGTTCTTTAGCTTTTTTTTGTTGAGGTCTAATCAAAAGAAAATACATAATTGCAAAAATAAGAATTAAGGGTACGAACTGTTGAATTTGAGACATAAGATATCCTTTAAGTTTTTTGGCAAGTGCCATATTAATTTGAAAGAGACACTAACTGTGCAACAAGAAAGTCGCAAGGTGGCTACACAATGAATTTCATGGTTCAAAACATCTTTTTTTTGATGCATATGAAAACTGAGTGGTTTTTTAGGAGAATCTATAAATGCATAATATTCGTATGATACGAGAGAATCCAGCAGAGTTTGACAACGCATTAAAAAGGCGCGGACTATCTCCTCTATCCGAAATGGTTTTAGCTATAGATAGTTCACGACGATTAAAAATAAGTGTCTCTGAAAAAGAAAGAGCAGAGCAAAACAAAGCTGCAAAAGATGCAGGACTTGCTAAAGCCAACGGTGACGAAAAAGAATTTCAAAAGCTTAGAGCACTAGTTTCTAGAAAAAAAGATGAGATCCAAATACTAACTTCACAAGCAAGGGATGAAGATCAAAAGCTCTACACATTACTAATGGGCATCCCAAATATGGTTTCAGATGAGATCCCAAACGGGGACTCTGAGTTCTCAAATGTAGAAATAAAAAAGTGGGGTAAACCCAAAAAATATACCTTTTCACCAAAAGAGCACTTTGAAGTTAGTGGTGCACAACCTGGAATGGATTTTGAAAATGCTGCAAAAATTTCAGGATCCCGTTTTGTAATTCTCCACGGGGCAATAGCACAGTTACATAGGGCACTTGCTCAGTTCATGTTAGACACACATATACAACAGAATGGTTTGTCAGAAACCTGGGCTCCTGTTATTGTCAATGAAGCAATGATGTACGGAACAGGAAACCTTCCTAAATTTGGGGAAGACAGTTACCAAACGACAACAGGGCAATGGCTTATTCCAACAGCTGAAGTTACTCTTACTAATATAATAAATGGACTGACAGTTGATGAAAGTAGTTTACCTCACCGCTACTGCGCTCATTCTCAATGTTTCAGATCAGAAGCAGGCTCTGCCGGTAGAGATACAGCAGGAATGTTAAGACAACATCAATTTGAAAAAGTAGAAATGGTCTCCATCACTACTCCAAACACTTCTGTTGAAGAGCACTCTCGCATGACAAAATGTGCCGAAGGGCTTCTAGAGGCCTTAGAACTACCTTACCGAACTGTTGTATTGTGCGCTGGAGATATTGGATTTGGAGCCAAGGTCACTAACGATATAGAAGTTTGGCTTCCTGGACAGGAAAAGTACCGTGAAATTAGTTCTGTTTCACTTTGTGGTGATTTTCAAGCTCGACGGATGAATGCAAGATACAAACCTGAAGACAGTGGCAAACCAGAGTTTGTTCACACTCTAAATGGGTCTGGCCTAGCAGTGGGGCGATCTCTAATAGCAGTTATCGAAAACTATCAAAATGAAGATGGTTCGATTACAGTTCCAAGTGCCTTAACAAAGTACATGGGTGGAAAGTCCTTAATAACCCATCAAGGGAAACTAAATTAGTAATTAACCTAAAACGCTCTACACCTCGAACTCAATATCAATTAGAATAATTTAAAAGAAAAAGGTACAAGAATGCGTATATTAATTACAAACGATGACGGCATTAACGCGCCGGGACTGAAAGTGATGAATGAAATAGCTTTAAAGGTAGCTGGCCCAGATGGTGAAGTCTGGATTGTGGCGCCTGAATCGGAACAGTCAGGAGTAGGCCATTGTATAAATTATATAAATCCAACACTGGTTTCTAAAATAGACGAAAGAAAAATAGCAATCCAAGGGTCACCCGCAGACTGTGTGCTAGCCGGCCTCCATTACGTATTAAAAGGCAATAAACCAGATTTAATTTTATCGGGAGTAAATAAAGGTAACAATTCTGGTGAGAATACTATCTACTCTGGCACTGTCGGAGCCGCCATGGAAGGAGCGCTTCAAGGGATTCCCTCTATTGCGATTTCTCAGTATTATGGCCCTAAAAATATAACACTTGAGAACCCTTTTGAAGCAGCCCTCTCTCATATGGCACCTCTAATCAAAAATATTTTTGAGAGTGGACCATGGGCTGGATCAAATTATTACACCTTTTATAATATAAACGTGCCCCCAACTCCAGCCAATGCCGTAAAAGGAATTAAAGTAGTTTCTCAAGGGCTCCGGAAGACAAAATTTGGAGTTGAACCAAGTGTAGCTCCAAATGGCAGAGATTTTTTATGGATAAAGGGAAATAGGCAGGATATTCCTACCGCTGAAAACACCGATGTACATGCCAATCTAAATGGGTATATTTCTGTAACCCCTATGGATTGTGATTTAACAAGGTACGATTTATTAAACGATTTGAAGAAACAGCTAGAATGCAACAATTAGAAAGTGATAATTCAAAACGTTTGATGCAATTTCTTTATACCCTTAGATCCAGAGGAGTTCTTGATACTAATGTATTGCTAGCAATGGAGAAGATTGACAGAGGTCAATTTATCAAAGGACCATTTGCAGAAAGAGCTTATGAGGACGTCCCCCTTCCAATCTCATGTGCTCAAACCATTAGTCAACCCTCTGTTGTAGGGTTGATGACACAGGCACTAAATGTTCAACCCAGGGATAAAGTCCTAGAGGTTGGGACCGGGTCAGGATATCAAGCCGCAATTTTAAGCCAGTTAGCTAGGAGAGTTTATACAATTGATAGACACTCGACGCTAACAAATTATGTAGAGAAACTCTTTTTAGATCTCAACATTAGTAATGTGACTATTTTCTTGGGTGATGGTTGTTTAGGCTTACCAGAGCAGGCACCATTTGATAAAATAATGGTTACTGCAGCAGCAGAAGACCCACCTAGTATCCTTTTAAGTCAACTCAAAGTTGGAGGGACAATGATTGTACCAGTTGGACAGTCAGACTCAATTCAAAACTTAATTAAGGTTGTACGTGAGGAGTCCGGCTTTGTTTATGAAGAATTATTTCCGGTTCGATTTGTTCCTCTAGTTGAGGGATTGAGTAAAAACTAAATAAAGGGTAATTAAGGTTATGATATTAATAAAGGTACTAAGATTTACTTTAGCTATTAGTTTTGCATGTACTCTATCGGCCTGCAACTTAGCCATTCAAGAAAAGCTCTCAGTTTTAGATTTCAACCTTAGAAAATCCTTAAAAATAGATGGGATAGGTCTCACATCTGACAAAGAAAAAAAAGAAGCTAAAATCACAAATATTTCACCAATAGTCTCACAACAGGTCAACAAGAAAGAAAAAACAGTCGTAGCTGATATTAAAGCTAACAAAAATAAACCTAAAGTGAGAACAAAAAACTCATTAACGACAACAACTATAACAAAAATAATTGAACCAGAATTACTAAGTTTCTTAAAACCTGT
Source organism: uncultured Paracoccaceae bacterium (assembly GCA_905181985.1). Classification (GTDB taxonomy): domain Bacteria; phylum Pseudomonadota; class Alphaproteobacteria; order Rhodobacterales; family Rhodobacteraceae. The sequence goes on from CAJIZW010000065.1 coordinate 21,839, forward strand.
AACTGGTGAAACCCTTCGCCAGTACAAAAAAGGATCAAGCGATGGGATAGACATTTCTGCGGCCAGTGGCGCAGTTGTTAGGGCCGTAGCAGACGGCAGAGTGATCGCTGTTACACAGGACACTGAACAAAGGTTTGTTCTAATTCTAAGGCATCGGGGCAATCTATTAACCATCTACGCAAATATTTCAAATATATCAGTTCAAAAAGATGAAATTGTCCAAGCTGGACAAAAAATTGCGACAGTGTCGAGCGGTAAACCTTCATTTTTACATTTTGAAGTTCGCGAAGGAATGGAAGCTGTAGACCCATCTAAATATTTCTAGACACTAATTCCTTTTCGACCAGCTAAATCAATAAAATATTGCCAAGCCACTCTTCCAGATCTACCACCTCTTGTCTGTTGCCACTCAATTGCTTCTTGAATTAAATTTTCTTTACTAATCTGAATTCCATATCTTAGACAATAACCTTCAATCATCAGAAGATATTCATCCTGAGTACACGGATGAAAACCCAACCACAAACCAAACCGATCAGATAATGATACCTTTTCCTCTACTGCTTCTGATGGATTGATTGCACTACCAGATTCGTTTTCAATCATATCCCTAGGCATTAAATGCCTACGGTTAGAAGTAGCATAGAATATAACGTTGTCTGGACGACCTTCAATCCCACCATCAAGAACTGCTTTAAGAGATTTATAATGATGGTCATCATTTGAAAAACTGAGATCATCACAGAATAATATAAACCTTTCTTTAAGGTCTCTAATATAACTTAGTAATCTTCCTATGGATGGGAGATCTTCACGTTGAATTTCTATCAATTTAATAGGTAAGTTCTCCGATTGAACTTTTACACAAATTGCTTTTACTAAAGACGATTTACCCATTCCACGAGCACCCCATAATAGCGCATTGTTTGCTGGAAAACCCTTCGCAAATTGATAAGTATTTTGTAACAATGTTTCTCTGGCACGATCCACACTTAACAGTAAGCTAAGATCTACATGATTAACATTTTCAATCATTTGAAAGGAATCAGGCTTTGTGTTCCACAAGAAAGCATTACCCACACTAAAGTTTGGGCTAAGTTCGTTGGGTGGAGAGATTCTCTCCAATGCGTCAGCTATGCGAGACAAAAACTTTTCAGACATAATTAATACTCTACCTTAATCATCTGTATCATCGTCTTCAAACCACAAACCTTCTGCCCGGAGTTTTTTCTCTCTTTTGGCTTCTACCCTTTTGACTAAAAGAATTGAAACTTCATATAGTCCATATACCACTACAAAAAGAATTACCTGAGTTATGACATCTGGTGGGGTAACCAAAGCTGCAAGCACTAATATAGCTACCACAGCGTATTTGCGAACATTTCCAAGCCCTTGCGCGGAAACTAAACCCGCCTTACCCATCAATGTCAATAAAACAGGTAATTGAAAACAAAGACCAAAAGCAACAATGAATTTGATAGTTAAATTTAAATACTCTGCAACAGAGCCTTGAAAAGTAATCCCAGGATCTCCTAGGCCCGCATTCTCTCCCTGAACCAAGTCTCCTGATGAACCGATCTGCTGAAACCCTAAAAAGAAATCAAAAGCCAAAGGTATAACAATATAGAATGCAAAGGCAGAGCCTAGAAAAAACATCGCAGGAGAAGCAAGGATAAACGGTAAAAAAGCAGACTTCTCGTTTTTATATAATCCTGGTGCAACAAAACGCCAAAGTTGACCTGCAATTACCGGAAAAGACAGTATTAACCCCCCTAATAGGGATATCCTGATAGCCACAAAGAAGCCTTCCTGGAGCTTTATGAGTATAAGCCCACAATCTTGACCTCTTTCTAAAAGTTGACCGCATATTGGGTGCGTCAAAAAATTAAAAATTGGATTCCATACAGTAAAACAAATACCCATTCCAACAATAAATGCTAATACAGACTTAACCAAGCGTGATCTCAATTCGGTCAAATGCTCTATTAAAGGAGCACCACTCGAATCAACATCCTCAGTTTCAGGTTCAACACTCATATTATAGTGTCTTTCTTATTAATACTTTTCTTGCGAGGTTTTTTTATAGCTGCCTTTACTTTAGGCTTTAATTTCACAGCTTTAATATTTTTATCAGTAGCTATAGCCATTTCCTCAGATTTATTATCTGCTGAATCAATGTCTAAATTCTTAACTGCCTTTTCTTGACGCCGTTTTTCTACTGCTAACTTATTTTTTTCTATCTTTTTTGATCGATCATTAGCCAACTTTTCTGTTTCTGATCCTGGTTTATAGCTATTGAATTCAGAAGCAGTTTTCAAAGCATCCAAGCCCATTTTTTTAGGGTTTGCAATATCACGTAGACTACTTGTAATATCTCCCACACCGGAATCTTCTGCCGCATCTTCCATAGCTCGAGAAAACTCTCTTGCCATTTTCTTTACTTTTGAAGTGGCTTGCCCCATCATTCGGAACATACCAGGTAACTCTTTTGGACCCACTACGATTAACGCAACAAGACCAATAAGTAAAAGTTCGGTTGACCCCATATCAGACCCTCAAAAAGTTATCGTATTTAAACTTTTTCCTTATCATCTTTAGGCGTCACGTCTTTGACTTCATCCGAGTCAGAAGTATCAATTTCTTTTTTGGTTTCATCAACACCTTTTTTAAAAGCTGTTATACCCTTACCTACTTCGCCCATTAATGAAGAAATTTTTCCTCTCCCGAACATAACTAATACTACCACCGCGATTAAAAGAACACCTGGTAGCCCAATATTATTCAACATCTCTTCTCTCCAATATAATACCTATAATGTACCTACTTAATTGTTAAAGATAATCAACCTATAACTTAAACTTATTAATTACCAATATGACATATAAGGATGCATCTATTCAACGATTAATAATAAAAATGTATTTTTAAATACTCACCTTTCCATTTCACAGCACTTGTGACTGCGGCAGAGTCGGTTTAATAGCTAATCAATAACATAAAAAACTGGACACTTAACCTTATGATTGAACGTTACTCTAGGCCAGAAATGGTAAAAATTTGGTCTCCTGAAACAAAATTTAAAATTTGGTATGAGATAGAAGCTTATGCTTGCGAAGCACAAGCGAAACTAGGCGTGATTCCAATTGAGAGCGTAGATGCTATTTGGAAAGCGAAAGACACAGAATTTGATATCTCCCGGATAAACGAAATTGAAGCTGAAACAAAACATGATGTCATTGCATTCTTAACTCATCTGGCAGAGATAATTGGTCAAGATGATGCGCGTTTTGTACATCAAGGAATGACCAGCTCTGATGTATTAGATACAACATTAAATATTCAATTAGTCCGAGCGACTGATATATTGCTACGAGATGTTGACTACCTCCTAGAAGCTTTAAAAGCCAAAGCCTATGCTTTTAAAGACACCATTCGCATTGGACGCTCCCATGGCATCCATGCGGAGCCAACCACTATGGGACTAACCTTTGCCAGATTTTATGCCGAAATGAATCGAAATAAGGAGCGACTATTAGTAGCTCGCACAGAAGTTTCTACTGGAGCCATCTCAGGAGCCGTGGGAACTTTTGCTAACATTGATCCATCTGTAGAGGAATATGTTTGTAAAAAGTTAAACATTACCCCAGAGACAATAAGTACCCAGATTATACCACGTGATAGACATGCTGCGTACTTTAGCACATTAGGAGTCGTTGCCAGCTCGATAGAAAATATAGCAATCGAAATAAGGCATATGCAACGCACAGAAGTGCTCGAAGCTGAAGAGTTTTTCTCGAAAGGACAAAAGGGTTCTTCAGCCATGCCGCATAAACGAAACCCCGTTTTAACAGAAAACTTAACTGGATTAGCGCGTCTCGTGAGGATGTCAGTTATTCCAGCGCTTGAAAATGTAGCTCTTTGGCACGAGAGAGATATCTCTCATTCATCTGTTGAACGAGCTATAGCTCCAGATACAACAATAACGTTAGATTTTGCACTTCATCGGTTAACTTCTGTAATTGATAATTTAGTACTTTATCCAGACAAAATGCTGGAGAACATGAATAAATTTAGGGGTTTAATTATGTCTCAAAGAGTACTTTTAGCCCTTACCCAAGGCGGTTTAAGTAGAGAAAAAAGTTACAGTTTAGTTCAGCGTAACGCGATGAGGGTTTGGCAAGAAGGTAAAGATTTTGAAACTGAACTCTTGAATGATCCAGAGGTCCTATCGGTACTTTCTACAAAACAAATAAAAGAAAAATTCGATTTAAATTATCATACTAAACATGTAAATCATATTTTTGAACGTGTATTTAAGACCACATAAGTTTTAAGAAAAAAATACACCAAATTCATAAATTTAATATATTTATTGCAAATTTT